>NZ_JBHSED010000004.1:0-133167 GCF_042651945.1 Cohnella boryungensis
TAAAAAATGCGACTCTATTCCCATAACTGGAATAGATGTCGCATTTTTTATACTCATAGCTAAGTCTTACTAGAAAATCGTAAGTTCTTCAGTGGCCTCGATGGGGTCTCCCTTCTTTGTTAGGCTAACAGCTGCTCGATATCCGGCGCGATCTCTTGCGGCTTAACCGCGGAATCGTATTGCTTTACCGGCTTGCCTGCCAAATCCACTAAAAACTTAGTGAAGTTCCACTTGATCTCCCCGCCGGTTTCCTTCGTCAAGTACTCGAAAATCGGATCAGCCTGAGATCCCTTCACCTCCAGCTTCTCGAAGATGGGGAACGTAACGCCGTAATTCAAGCTGCAGAACGCCTCGACATCCTGCGAGGTTCCCGGCTCCTGTCCACCGAACTGGTTGCAGGGGAAACCCAGCACGACCAGCCCTTTATCCTTGTATTGCTCATACAAGCTTTGCAGCTCGGCATACTGAGGTGTAAACCCGCATTCGCTGGCGGTGTTGACGATCAGCACAGGCTTGCCCTCGTATTGGCTCAATTTCACTGTCTCTCCGTTAGCTTTACGGGCTGTAAATGAATAAATGGACATGTAGATTTGCCTCCCTGAGCAGGTTTTATTGTCTTCGTATAACTGTTAAGAGGATATCCTCTGCACTTTCTCCAGCATTTCTGCGATTTGTTTCCTCAGCGCCTCCGCTTCCTGCGGGGTCACCCCGGCTTGGCAGAACAGCTTGGCTGGAATATCCCTGGCCTTTTCCTTCAGACGAATGCCGTTCTCCGTCAATGCGATAATTACGCTACGCTCGTCTTGAGGGTCTCTAGCCCTCGTCACCAATAACATATGCTCAAGCTTCTTTAGAAGCGGAGTTAAGGTTCCGGAGTCCAGAAACAGGCGTTGACCCAAATGCTTGACCGTCACTCGATCTTCTTCCCACAGCGCCAGAAGCGTGACGTATTGCGTATAGGTTAGGCCCAGCTCTTTCAGAAGTGGGTGATACAGCTTCGTGATTTCCCTGGCGCACGCATACACTGTAAAACAAAGCTGATTGTCTAATTTTAAGATGGAATCGTTATCCATTTCGAGCCCCCTTTCCTTATGGATAACCCAAGTAAATTGCATGCAATTTAATCGCCTTACTATAGCATTTCCTTGTTATTCTGTCAAAGGATTGACTTTTATTTTATATTGTATACAATTAAATTTATATCGATTCATCAAAGGAAATTAAATTCGCTGTCAAGGAGGCTTCCTTTTATGTCGCTGTATGATATTCCAGTCAAAACAAACCGTGGCGAATCTGCGGACTTGTCCACCTACCAAGGACAAGTGATGCTCATCGTGAACACGGCCAGCAAGTGCGGATTCGCTCCGCAATTCAAAGGCCTGCAGAAGCTGCATGAACAGTATGCGGATCAGGGCTTGGCCGTGCTGGGCTTCCCAAGCAACCAATTCGCCAATCAAGAGCCGCTGGAAGGAGAATCTCTCGCGGAGCATTGTCAGCTCAACCATGGCGTCAGCTTTCCCCTGTATGCCAAGATTGATGTGAAAGGCAGCGAAATCCATCCCCTTTACCGTCATCTGACGAAGGCCGCTCCCGGATTTCTCGGGTCCAAGACAATCAAGTGGAACTTTACGAAATTTCTTGTCGATCGGAACGGCCGAGTCGTTAAGCGCTTTGCCCCAACGGTAACGCCGGAGAAGATTGAGAAGTTCGTTCAGAAGCTGCTATAGTCCTCTCGAAAGCACAAGACAGCTGCGACTCCCTGCCTTAGAGCTAGGGAGTCGCAGCTGTCTTGTCTTTATTCTTCAGACTCTTTCGCTTGGCATTTGGCGCAAACGCCTTGAAAATCCAAGCGATGGTCCAATACGCTGAAGCGGTACTCTTTCTCGAGGCGTTCCTCGAGCGGACCGAGCCAGTCCTCCATGATCTCCGTCATGGAACCGCATTTCACGCAGATCAGATGATGGTGATGATGCTTGTTGCTATCGGTGCGCAGATCGTAACGCGCAACACCGTCGCCGAAATTCATTTTTTCCACGACATGCATTTCGCTGAGCAGCTCAAGTGTACGATAAACGGTCGCTAGACCGATTTCGGGCGCTTTGTCCTTGACGAGCATGAATACATCTTCAGCGCTTAAGTGATCCTCTTCGTTTTCGAGAAGCACCCGAACCGTCGCTTCCCGTTGCGGAGTCAGCTTGTAGCCCTGAGACTGCAACTGCTGTTTAATTTTTTCAATGCGGGCTTCCATAGTTTCCCCTCCGGTAGCTGGTGCACTTCCTTCCATTATAGGATGAGCTGCTAGATGAAGTCAAACTTCATATCAAAAAATAGAAGATAAGGGGAGATTTTCTTGAGTCGCGACGCTCGGTGCGATTTTTTGCAGAAGTGCCGGCGACACGAAAGCCTCATAAAGCGAAACAAAACTCAACAGCAGCAACAAGGCGAGCGTTACCGCCGTGTGCGCAATAAAAGGAGGCAGCAGTTGGCCTTTACGCCGGAACAGCCGCTCCTTCACGACAAAATAAGCGAAGCGTGCTGCGGATAGACTCGCGACCATCAGCGCCGGAATGACGACGGCATTTTGCGGCGCGGCCGCGACAAGGAAGAACCACACGCCTTTCCAGGCCAACTGCTGCGCCATTAGGGCAACCGCGAAGCCGATCAGTACGCCCTTGAGAAAATCGAGCAGAAGCACGAGCGGCGCCCCTATGACCGAGAGACCCAAAAACCAGATCAGCAACAGCCATTTGCCGTAGAACAGAAAACTATCCCGAAATGCCGTTCCGGGCGAGAATTCGCTTGCGTCCTTCATGCTGGCCATATAGACGCCAAGCTCGTCCGCAAGCTCCTGCTGCTGCTCCAGCGTCAATGCATTGACCAGCAGCGTTCCGAAGATCGCCCCGACGACGACCAGAACACCCAAGAACACATAGAGATTAAGATTTTGACGTGTCGACAAATTCCATATCCGGAAGTTCACGGCTTCAACGTCCCCCTTGTCCAACTCACTCTGGCTCCTGTGCCTAAGTGTATGATGGACAAGGCTTGGTTATGATTGACGAATGCTGCCGTAGCTTCCGCCGCTTCCGGAGGTAAATTCGATTCGCCCCGATCTCGCCGCCATAATGAGCTCGGCGATCCTCTCGCCTGTTACGGCGGCTATCGCTTCGGGAGAGATGCGATGAAGCACGTCCATCTCCGTCCCTACCTCTGCAAATAGCCTGTCGCGTTTTGCCGGACCGATGCCCGGAAAGAAAGAGAGCGGTACCTGCGGCCGATAAGGCGGTCGCGCGACATGTCCCGACAATGGAGGCCGATCCGCCAGCTGCCGGATGCGGCCGGCTACGCCTCGCGTAATCCTTTTGCTTCCGCAGTCCGGGCAAGCGGATAAAGCCTCGTCGGCACCCGACAATACGCGATGACAGCTTGCGCAAGAGGTTCCGTGATATTTGCCCAACTCCGGGTGAAGACCGTAATTTGCGAGAATTCCGCGACCCTCCTGCGCCTTGAGCGCTTTGCCAAGCTCCTTGAAGGAAGGCATTCGCAGAACCAATTCGTTGCATTCTCTGCCGATCATCGCGGGGGAATGAGCATCCGAGTTCGTAAGGAACGGATATGCATCGAGCCCGGACAAGCGTCCGGCCATGTCCGTATCGGCACTTAAGCCAAGCTCAATCGCTGCGATTCCAGACGGGTCGAGTCGATCGGCAAGCCGGTCTGCGGAGCAGCCCAGCAGCCCTCTGTGAGGAGTAAACACATGCGCGGGAATCAGCAGCCCCCCACGCGCTGTTAACTCCCGCTGCAGCTCGCGGCCGGTGACGCGGATACGTTGGGAGCTCAGCTGAATGTTGGTCACGCGAGGCGACATCCAGGCAGTCCACTCTTGCATGGCCTGAAGATTAGGCAAGTAGCCCAGCAGATGATAGGGACCGCCCCCCTCCTCCTTGACCTCCATCTCTGCGCCCAGCAGAATCGTCGTGTTCCGATAACGGATACCGCCCTCGGCAACCTCCTCCATCTCGCCGGAGTGCAGGCAGCTCATAATTTCCCGCTGTACCGCTGGTGAGTGGCAATCGATTACCCCAATCAGCTCGATCCCTTTGCGCTCGGAAGCCTCTCGGGCGATCTGACGAAAAGTCAAATTTTTGCTGCCGCTGATTTTGACAGCCTGCCCTTCCTGCGTTCGTCCGATATGCACGTGCAGATCGGCGAAAAACGGTGACAATCCTTCGGCAGGCTGCGGTTCAGACATACGCATCTCAGAACGAGCCTGTCATCGTATACATCCGCCACGCGTAGACGGCCAGCAGCGTTTTGGCGTCGCAAATTCGGCCTTCCGCGATATAAGCCTGCGCCTGCTCAAGCGTAATCGCCTCGCAGGTCAGAAACTCATCGTCGTCCAGGTGCGCCGCCCCCTTCTCCAGGTCGTCGGTGAAATACAGATGCAGCACTTCCTCCGCGAACCCTGGCGAAGTAGAGAACGAATGCAGATGGCGGATGCTGCGCGCCCTGTAACCCGTCTCTTCCTCCAGCTCGCGCAGCGCCGCTGCTTGCGGCTCCTCTCCCGCATCCAGCTTGCCTGCCGGAATCTCTACCTGCATCTTCTCCAACGGCTTGCGGAATTGCTCCACGACCAGCATCTTGCCCTGGACTAGGGCGACAACAGCCACTGCCCCGGGATGGCGGACAATTTCCCTTGTCGCCGTCTCTCCGTTGGGAAGGCGAACCGTATCTACTTGCAGAGAGATGATGCGGCCCTGGAATATCGGCTTGCTTTCCAGCGTTTCTTCATGGAACGGATGGGGTACCGCACCGTTTTTTTCACTCATAACCATTCCTCCAGTGCTATTCTTGTTCTTCCGCGCATACCTTCAACGTAAAAGGGAAGCTTGTCCAGCAGTGGCTACACGCCGCCGCAGGAAGTCGACACTATCGGGAGGCTGATGTCGGATGCTCAAAAAGTATCAATCCCCCAGCAAGCTGCGGTTGGTGGGCAAAGCTTGGGAAATTCGCCATGCTCTTCGTCAAACGAAAAAAAATCACGGGGGACATACGACACTCGCCCGCCTGCTAGCCGCAAAGAATTCTCCTTAAAGCCCTAATCCGTCCTGCTTAATGGGGAAAGAAAAGCGTCCTATGCAAAAGGCAGCTGTCCGCAGCCTAGGCCGCGGCGCTGCCCTCTTGCCGATTCATTAGCGATTCAGCGTCTCGTTTACGATTGCAAGGACAAGCTCTGCCGTCTTCGCCAGATCGTCTGCTTTAATCTGTTCCTTCGTCGTATGGATATGCTCGTAGCCGACAGCCAGGTTTACGGTCGGCACGCCGTTGCCATTGAACATGTTGGCGTCGCTTCCCCCGCCGGACGAGAATGTCCGAGGCGTAAGCCCGATCGCCTCGATCGCCGCTTTCGCGACTTGCACCACTTCATCCCGATCGTCGTGAGAATAGGCCGGGTAGATCGTGGTCGATTCGAACTCGAACTCCGCGCCGTAATCTCGTGCCGCGCTGGCTACCGCTTCGCGCATCGACTCAACCTGGGCGTCCATCTTCTCTTGAACTTGGCTGCGAGCCTCGGCGTAGATACGAATCCTGTCGGTGACAATGTTCACCTCTCCGCCGCCTTCGAATCGACCGATGTTGGCCGTCGTCTCGCTGTCAATACGACCGAGCCTCATCCGGGATACCGCTTTGGATGCAACCTGAATGGCGCTGATTCCGTCCTCCGGATTCACTCCGGCGTGGGCGGCCTTTCCGCGTATCGTAATCGTCTGTCGGGAATTCGTCGGCGCGGATACCGCAATCGCTCCGATCTCTCCGTTGGAATCCAGCGCATAGCCGAACTTCGCACGCAATCGCGAGCCGTCCATCGCACGTGAGCCGATCAGCCCCGATTCTTCGCCGGTCGTAATGACGAACTGAATGCCGCCGTGAGGCAGCTTGTTCTCCCGGATCACGCGCAGCGCCTCGAACATGGCTGCCAATCCGGCTTTGTCGTCCGCGCCGAGAATCGTTGTCCCGTCACTGCGAATGTAGCCGTCCTCATCGAGACGGGGCTTGATGCCTTTGCCCGGAGAGACGGTATCCATGTGAGAAGTGAACAAAATCACAGGCACGGCTTCCTGGCCGGGAGTCGCATCCAGCCACGCAAACAAATTGCCTGCGCCATGGCCGATAGTCTCCGCCACGTCATCCTCCGTGACTTGAAGTCCTAAGGCTTCAAACCTCGCGATCAGCGCCTTGCTGATTTCCGCCTCCATCCTCGTCTCGCTGTCGATCTGAACCAATTCCATAAATTCGGCCAATAGCCGTTCTTTGTCGACCATATTCGCTTTCCTCCTGACGTTGTATTCGTTACAATATGGGTGTAAACAAGCCTATATTGAAAGGATGTTAATCATGAATAAACGCCTTTTTAAGATCGTCGTGTATACCACTCTGGCGGTGATGCTCGTCTCTACCCTGCTGATGAGCCTAGGAAGCTTGATTCAGTAAGGATCGGGTAATCGAATACTTCCGCAAAATGAGGAAGAATGCGTCTTCCGATCTCTGCCACGCCTAACTCGGCTCCGGTCAGCGCTTCCAGCGACGTGATTCCGTATTCCGCTATTCCGCATGGGACAATGCCCGAAAAGCCGTCCGCTTCCACGTTCTTCTTCACGTTAAACGCAAACCCGTGGCTTGTGATGAAGCCGCGCCGGGTTCGCGCTTTATTGAACTTGACGCCGATTGCGGCAACCTTCCTGTCGCCGACCCAAACGCCGGTATATTCGGGCTTCCTGCCGCCTTGTATGCCGTATTCGGCAAGCAGCTTGATAATACTTTCTTCCAGATTCCTTAAGTATTTGTGGAGGTCGAGTCCATCGGCCTCCAAATAGAGCAGCGGATATCCGACCAGTTGTCCAGGACCGTGATAGGTTATGTCCCCTCCGCGATCAATCTCGAAAACCTCGATTCCCCTGCGAGCCAGCTCTTCACTGCCATACAGCAAGTGCTCGGGATGGCGGTCCGTGCCGATGGTGTAAGTCGGCGAATGCTCCAGCAGCAGCAGCGTATCCTCTCGGTCCTGACGATCAATTTCTTTGACGAGCTTCTTCTGGAGCTCCCAGGCTTCCCCGTATTTCAGCCTCGACAGCCATGTGTGTTCCATTTTCCTCACCTATGAGACCCTCCTTCCCGCAAGCTCCTCCATTATTGTAGCTCATCTGTTCGTTCAAGAAAACCCGACGCATCGCCTGGGCGATACGCCGGGTTAACCGCCGACCTCAATAGATTTTCGTATCCAGATTGTACCCTTCCAGGTTTTCCTTGACTCGCTGCAAGAAACGGCCGCAGATTACGCCATCCAGTATACGATGATCAAGAGACAAGCAGAGGTTCACCATGGAGCGAACGCCGATCATATCGTTGACGACGACCGGCCGCTTCACGATCGATTCGAACGTAATGATCGCCGCCTGAGGGTAATTGATGATCGGCTGGGTCAAAATCGAGCCGAAGGACCCCGTATTGTTTACCGTAAACGTTCCGCCTTGAATGTCGTCCAGCTTGAGCTTCTTGTCGCGGGTGCGTCTGGCAAGATCATCGATTTCATGGGCGAGTCCCGAAATGTTTTTCTGATCGGCGTTGCGAATGACCGGCGTGACGACCGAATCCTCCGTTCCGACAGATAGCGAAATATTAATGTCCCGCTTTACGATAATCTTGTCCACAGCCCATACGGAGTTCATGATCGGATAGTCCTTGATCGCGTTAACGACGGCCTTGATCATGAAGGGCATATAGGTCAGATTGATGCCTTCGCGATTATGAAATTCGCCCTTTAGCTTGTTGCGCAGCAGAACGAGATTCGTTACATCGACTTCAATCATCATCCAGCCGTGCGGGATTTCGCTTACGCTTTGGCGCATTCGTGTTGCGATCGTATTGCGAACCGGCGTCACATCGATGAAATACTCGCCGCGACCGGGCAATTCCTGGCCTTCCACTTCGATGGACGGAATTCGCGGGGACTCAGACAGGTGAATCCCCGATGAACGAACGGGAATTTTCGGGTCCATCGGCGTGATCGGTACAGTTGCGGCGGCGGGAACAGATGCAGGGTTGACGGGAGCCGCGGCAGACGGCACATTCCCGGAAGACGCCGCTTCCAGCACGTCCTTGCGTGTAATTCGCCCGCCTTCCCCGGTACCGCGAATCCGGGCAAGGTCGATGCCATGCTCGGCTGCCAGACGCTGCACTGCAGGAGAGTAACGATGCCTCATCGGGGCTCCTGCGTCGAATCCGGCTGCGGGCAGGTTAGTCGTCGCTGGCCGTGCTATGGCGGAATCGGCTATCGGTGCTGCAGGAGAGCCATGATCCTGCGTCTTGGCAGACCCCTCCGACTCCGCTTCGACTTCCGCAAGACAGATCGGTGCGCCCACCTCCACTGTCTCGCCTGCCCCGACAAGATGCTTGACGAGCTTTCCTTTTACCGTGGATGGCAGCTCCGCATTGACTTTATCGGTAATAAGCTCGCAGATCGGCTCATACATGTCTATCGTATCTCCAGGCTGCTTCAGCCACCTGTCGACAGTCGCGGATACCAGGGATTCCGCGAGCTTAGGCATCATAATTTCAACTATTTTTTTAGCCATTTGGTACTATTCCCCTCTCCAAATCCGGTAACCCGCTCAATAACGCGCTAGCTCAAGCATCGCCGACTTCAGCTTTTCCTTGTTCAGCATAAAATGCTTTTCGCCTGGAGGATTGAACGTGGTTGCCGGCGCATCTGGACCGCATAAGCGGCGAATCGGAGCGTCAAGGTCGTAGAGAAGCTCTTCTGCGATGATCGCACTTACCTCGGCTCCAACTCCGCCCGTTTTATTGTCCTCGTGCACAATCAGCACTTTGCCTGTCTTGGACGCCGCCTCTAGAATGGCTTCACGGTCCAACGGCTGAATCGTCCGCAAATCCAGAATATGCGCCTCGATCCCGTGCTCTCTAGACAATTCCTCTGCGGCCTGCATCGCGAAGTGGAGGGGCATGCTGTAGCTTATAACCGTCAAATCCTCGCCCTCGCGCATCACTTTCGCCTTTCCGATCGGCACGACGTACTCTTCCTCCGGCACTTCGTCGGAGATAAGGCGATAACATTTTTTGTTTTCGAAGAAGAGAACGGGATCCGGGTCCCTTATCGCCGCTTTCAGAAGACCCTTCGCATCGTAAGCCGTAGCCGGGGCCACGATCTTCAGGCCGGGAGTTCCGAAAAATACCGATTCCGGGCATTGAGAGTGATAAAGTCCGCCGAAAACGCCCGCGCCGATCGGAGCGCGAATGACGACGGGACACCCCCAGTCGTTATTGGAACGATAGCGGATTTTGGCCGCTTCGCTAATGATCTGATTGGTCGCTGGAAACATAAAATCCGAATACTGCATTTCGGCCACCGGCTTCATCCCGGCCATCGCCGCGCCGATTGCGACGCCGGCGATGGCGGATTCCGCAAGCGGAGTGTCCAAGGCTCGAAGCTCTCCGAACTGCTGCTGCAGCCCTTTGGTCGTACCGAACACTCCGCCCTTGAGGCCGACGTCCTCGCCTAGGATGAATACTTCGCCATCCCGCTCCATTTCTTCCTTCATCGCGAGCCTGATCGCTTCGATATATTCAATTACCGGCATGTTTCGTCCTCCCCGCTCTCCTCCGCATAGACGTAACGGAAGACATCCTCCGTCGTTTGGAAAGGCGCCTTGTCCGCATATTCGGTCGCTTCGTCAAGCATCGCGCGAATTTCCTTCTGGAGCGTCTCTTCTTTTTCATCCGACCAAAGACCAGAATCTATCAAATACTTCCTGAATTCAAACACGCCGTCCTTGCCCTTGTTCCGCTCTACTTCGTCTTTCGTACGATAAGTCATATCGTTGTCCGTGTTCGAATGCCCCGTAACCCGGTATGTCAGTATTTCGACCAACGCCGGCCCCTCGCCCGCCAACGCGCGTTCGCGCGCCTCTTTGAACACCCGATACACTTCCAGAGTATCGCTTCCGTCTACCTGAATGCCCGGAAACCCGTAGCCGAGCGCACGATCGCTGATGCGTCCGCGCGTTTGCTTGGACATCGGCGTCGAAATCGCATATTGATTGTTCTGACACACGAAAATAACCGGAAGCTGGTGAACGCCCGCGAAATTGCATCCTTCGTGAAAATCTCCCTGATTGCTTGAGCCTTCGCCGAACGAGACGACAGCCACGGAAGGCTCCTTCCGCATTTTGGCCGCCAAGGCGAATCCCGCCGCATGCGGAACCTGTGTCGTGACTGGACTCGATCCCGTCACGATTCTCAACCGCTTGCTCCCGAAGTGCCCTGGCAACTGGCGGCCAGCGCTGTTCGGATCCTCGGCTTTGGCGAACAGGGACAGCATCAATTCCTTAACCGTCATGCCGACCGCCAGCACGAACCCGTAGTCCCGGTAATAGGGCAGAAACCAGTCGTGCTCCCGATCCATCGCGAACCCCATCGCGACCTGGGAAGGCTCCTGGGTAATTCCGGAAATATGAAAGTTGATTTTGCCTGCGCGTTGCAGCAACTGCCCGCGTTCATCGAAGCGTCGGGCAAGCATCATCGTCTTGTACATGTCGACTGCGCGTTCGTTCGTAAGCCCAAGCTCGGCGTGACGAAGCGACTGCTGGACGGAACCTCTTTGGGTCATGGGCGCGTCCTCCTGCTTTGGTTTAGTTTTATAACCTGGTCTTAATACTTGAAGATAAGTCCTATTATACTCCCCTCGGAAGCAAAAAGAAACGCCCAACCCCAGTCGCCGACGATTTTTCCCCTCTAGGGATAAAAAGCTGGCGCCTCGGGGATTCCCCCTAGGGTTGAGCATACCTGTCCTATAGATTAGCCATGGTTTGCGTTGCCGTCCAAAGCAAGCATGACCTCCTGCATAACCTCCGAAAGCGTCGGGTGCGGATGAATCGTCCGTCCGATCTCCCACGGCACAGCGTCGAGCAACTTCGCCAACGAAGCCTCGGCGATCAGTTCTGTCGCGTGAGCGCCCGCCAGATGAACGCCAAGCAAATCCCCCGTCGCAGCATCCGCCACAACCTTGGCGAAGCCTTCGCTTTCTCCGTACACCAATGCTTTTCCAAGTATTCGCAGCGGGAGCTTCGCCGTTCTTATCGTATACCCCTCGGCCTTCGCGCCCTCCTCCGTCCATCCGACAGAAGCTGCCTCGGGACGAGAATAGACACAGCGTGGAATGTCCCGGTCAACTGCGCGAGACGGCTTAACGCCTGCAATATGGTCGAGGGCAACGCTTGCCTCATGCATAGCCGCATGCGCCAATTGAACGCCTCCAATGCAGTCGCCAATCGCATAGATGTGAGCTTCGCCGGTTTGCAGCGTGTGCGGGTTCACTTTAATGAATCCATTTTCGGCTTGCACATCCGTATTTTCCAGGCCCAAGCCCTCTACATTGCCGATTCTGCCGATGGACACCAGCATCCTTTCTGCGTGAAGAAGAAGCTCCTCCCCCTTAACGACCACCTTGACCTCTAGCCCGTTATCCGTACGCACGCACTGATCGGCTTGCAATGAAGCGCTCGTATGAATGACGACTCCGCGTTTCCTTAAAGCTTTGGCGATCTCGGACCCGACATCCTTATCCTCCGTCGGAAGCAAACGATCCGCGGTCTCGACGATCGTTACGCTAGTGCCGAAATCGCTGAGCATGGAAGCCCACTCGACTCCGATGACGCCGCCCCCGACGATGAGAATCGAATCAGGTCGACTTGTCCACTCCAACGCCTCGTCGCTCGTTGCAATCGTTTCCCCGTCGTAATCCAGCCCCGGCAGCCTGCGCGGGCGCGAGCCCGTAGCGATAATGACGTTTTTCGGTACAATCGTCTCCGATTCTCCATCCGCCAGCTCCACGGCGATCGCTCCGCTTTTCGGCGAGAAGATGGACGGTCCGATTATTCTTCCGTATCCGTTCACAACCTGAATCTTGTTCTGTCTCATCAGCGCGTTCAGCCCACTGTGCAACTGCTCGACGATGCTATCTTTACGGTTAAGCACCGCTTTCCAATCCACAGAAAGCGCGCCTTCCGGCATTTGTACTCCATAGGACTCGGCTTTCCCAATTGTGGCGTAGACCTCTGCGCTTCTCAACAATGCTTTGCTGGGGATGCAACCCCGGTGAAGACAAGTCCCCCCAAGCTTGTCCCTCTCGATCAGCGCCACGCTGCGGCCAGTCTGCGCCGCTTTTACCGCTGCCGTATAGCCTCCCGGCCCTCCGCCCAGTATGGCGACATCGACTTCGATTGGCATAGTTTCCCCTCCGTATGTAAGCTCACTTTCCCATTGTACCTTTTTTTGAAGACTTGAACAAAGTCCCGCGCGCAAAGCGCCATTCCCCTCTCAGGCGATCCCGCATCCAGTTCGGCGGCGGTTCAGCGCCTCTCCCCCGATTCGCACACTAAAGACATACATTTTTTCTATTTTGCCGATATCCCCTTCGCTCAGAAAAATTCACACCCCCGGATTTTCTGACGATTGGGTTGGTTTAGTGGAGAATTTAGTGGAGAAAATTCCGAATAAACTTGCCAAAGGGAACGTATGTTTGTTAAAATAAAACAAGAACACACGTTCCCTTTTCGAGGAGGCGGAGATGGAATGAGCCTTAGAATCAACAACGATAATTTCGGAGCTTATTGCGCTAAATTTTCGAATGAGAGGGCCTGTTTTCAGGCACTCTTCGACATCAAATGGCCTGACGGATACCGCTGTCCGCAATGCGGCGATCCCCGCTTCTATCTGATCTCCACACGCCGCCTTCCGTTATATGAGTGTCGCGCTTGTCGGGTCCAAACCTCGCTCATTTCCGGTACTATCATGGAGGGAAGCCGCACGCCGCTGCATCGCTGGTTTCAAGCGATTTACTTACATACGCAACTAGGGTGCGTCAACGCGCGCCAACTTTCTGCCGCCATTCAGGTGACCTACAAGACGGCATGGCTTATTTGCCATAAAATCCGTCGGGCCATGACTCATGCGGAATCCGGCAGATTCTTATCGGGCATCGTTCGGGTTTCGGATACCTTATATAGCAAACGATTGACCCCCACTTTCGAGTGGCACAATCAGGAACAGCTTCTACTTGTTGGAGCATCAGGCGATAGCAGCGAGGAGCCCGATCTGATCGTCGTCGAACATCAATCAAAAGCTAACCTCCGAGACAAATACGACTGTACCGATCCTACTCCGTTTATACATAAGCATGTCGCGCCGAAGTTTATTAAGGATACCGTCTTTACGCGTCGTTACGGCAAAAATATGAATCAAACCTTGGCGTGGATGGGCTATCATATTACATGGTGGGCAGGACGCATTTTTCGCGGTATTGGGCCGAAACATCTACAAGCCTATCTCAATCAATTTTGCTATTATTACAATCGACCTAGTCATACCCTATACGATGAGCTGCTTTCGGATTGTGTAGCTTCTCAGCGCATCACCTATAAGGAACTCATAAGATCGACAGTTTCTCGACGTTTAACCAGATGTTCGCCCAGGGCTTCCCGGCCAGCTAGCCAAACCGGATAACCGAGCTAACAACCTGACAATCCGCGCAGGATTACTTCCTTAATCTCCTCTGCCTCAGGCTCTGGGATTAACTTGACTTGCGTGGTTTTGGATTTAAGCTTGCTTCGCACTGCACTTCACTTGCTGCGCTCAGACCGTTGCGGTAAAGTGCCGTTGATTCAATAGGCCGCGTGTACGGAGCAATGACATTCTTCCTGACCGATGGGGATATCGGCAAAAGAAAATCTGTGCAGGACCTTACCAAGCGGAGCCGTCATTCCTGAGCAAAAGGGATACAGCAAAAAAGACCCCCGCAACGACGGGTTATGACACCCTCGTCCGGGGGTTGTTGCGGGCTATTAACGATTCATGCTGTCAATCAAAGTTTGAGCGAGGCCGGTATTTTTCACGACCGTCGAATTGTTCAGGAACAAGACGTCGGTAATTTTCTGTTCTTTCATAAAATCAACCATGTTGCCTTTGTAGTGACGCGGATCCAAGTAATACACCTTCTCGTAATGAGGCAGCAAAAATGGAACGAAAGCATTGGCGTATGAATCCTTAACGACAACAATCCGTTTTCCGTTCTTGTTATCGGTTTTGATTTCGCCCCAAGCGTAGTCCCCGCCTAAGAATACAGCGTAGAACGTACTGCTGTTCTTGGCATAATTCGCATCGACGACTTTTCTTTCGAAGGACTTATCGGTCGACGTATGCATCGTATACGTATATTTCGTGAATGGCGTGTAATAAACCAACGTGTCCGGATGAGCTTTAAGCTTGTCGCTCAAGGTTTGCTTATACGCCGTTCCCAAGAAATCCTTAATCTCGTTTTTCTTGTATTTATCAAGCGGCACCGCTTGCTCCCCTAGCGATTCCATAAACTTGGCATACGCATAATATGCCCCCAACGCAGACCAATGGTGATCTGTACGGAAATAAATGTACTCATCCTTGTGCGCAGCCAAGCCGCCGTAAGCGTCAACTTGACCGATCTTCGGGTCCAGAAGCTTATTCAAGCTTGCAAAAGCTTCTTTCTGGGATTCGGACAGCTTCTGAATGTCCTTGTTGTCCGAAAATTCCACCGAGGATGGAGCGAGCAAGGAGTATACGCGTACATCCGGGCCCACAGCTTTGCGAAACTGGTTCAGCGCGCCTGCATATTTCTCTGCGGCTGCAGCGGAATATTTGAAGGCGATGAAAGCTCGATCCTTCAAGATCAAATATTGGCTGGAATTCGCCGCAGTGACGGTACTGTCTCCCCCGCCGGTTTCGCCCGTTTTATCCGGCGTCGCACCCGCCATGTTGTCGCCGCCCTGTACGACGATGGAAACCCCGTTTTCGTCTGGGAAGCCTTTGAGCTCCTTCAGACTGGAGCCGACTTGAACCAACGAGGTTCTGTAAGCAAAATTATCGGCAAAGTAATTGTCGAAGTCACGCGTATATTGACCGTCAAAAAAACGCTCTACGGTAAATTCAGGCTGCTTCATAATCTCGCGCTGCTCCAGATTGGAGGATTTCTCCGAATGCGGCTTCAGCAGATTCACGATGGCAAACCCGAAGATGAAAACCAAAAACAGGATCAAGTTCAGTTTGACTTGCAGCTTCATTGTCACCCTCCTCGTCAGAAGCGATAGTAAAGAAACGGATTATAGGTGCTGCCGATGAGCAGAATCGTCGCGACGATGAGTATGGCGATGTTTAGCAGCGGCACGCCGACACCCCGGAGTCCGACACCCAGCTTCGGATTGGAATCCGCCAATTGCGTAAACAGCCATTTCATCAGAGGTGTCGACGCAATGATTGCCACGATAAACAGTAATAAGTTTTCCTTGAAATAAATTTGCAGCTCCAGATTGTACAAGTCCCGATCATACAGCCCGAACATGGTAGCCAAAGCTTTAAGCGCAGATTTCAGATCGGTAAAGTAGAACCACACCCACCCGATCAGCATCATTAAGGTTCCGTACACATGCGAGACGACGGCCCCTGCCTTCTCCAGCCATCTTCCTAGGAACATCCGCTCCAGGTAGATTAACAAGCCGAAATAAAGTCCCCATATGATGAAGTTCCAGCTTGCGCCGTGCCAGAAGCCGGTCAGAAACCAGACGACGAACAAGTTCCGCAAGTAGAATCTTCGGTTTCCGCCAAGCGGAATGTAAACATAGTCTCGGAAAAAGCCTCCAAGCGACATATTCCATCGCCGCCAGAATTCACCGGCAGACTTGGATACGTAAGGATAGTTGAAGTTCTCCCTAAGATTAAACCCGAACATTTTGCCCAAACCGATCGCCATGTCGGAGTAGCCGGAGAAGTCAAAGTAGATTTGTAGAGCGAACAAGCATACTCCAAACCAGATGCCCAGTACGGTGGCCGAGCCTGAGCTTGGATTCAGCATTAGCTCCACGCTCTCGCCGAGCAAGTTGGCAATGATAACTTTCTTGCCCAAACCGATCATAAACCTGGTGATTCCTTCGCTGAAGCCGGACATCGACACGCGAGGATTGTCGATCTGATGCTCGATATCCGAATATCGAATGATCGGACCCGCAACCAAGTGCGGGAAGAAGGAAACGTAGAGCAACAGCTTCTTCGGAGACCGCGGCGCCTTGATGGTTCCTTTATATACGTCCGTCAAGTAACAAATAATCTCGAACGTAAAAAACGAAATCCCGATCGGCAGGCTGATCTCCGGACGAGGAATGTCGAACGGCAGCACGGAATTGATATTATCAACGAGAAACCCTGCATATTTGAAGAAGCCTAAAATCCCGATATTAACGGCGATAGCAACTACGAATTGAGCCTTGGCTAACCAGGTTCCTCTATGCTTCTCTATTCCTAATGCGAATAAATAACCGATTATGGATGCGATCAGGAGCAATACGATCCAGACCGGCTCCCCCCAGGCATAGAAGGTAAAGGAAAACAAGATGAGAACCCAATTGCGATAAGTCGTGTTCTTGAATACAAAATAAACGATCAGAAGCACAGGCAAAAACAAGTATAAAAAGAACAGACTGGAAAAAACCACTTCCTGTAATCCCTCTCTTTCTCTCTATTTATCTTGTGTCATAATACCATAGCTTGATGTCGGATCATAGGGGATGACCCAGTCGAATGTTGGCACTCGTGGACAATCTTGCAGAAAATCAGTATGATTAAGAGATTGGAAGGAGGGCCTTTCATCCAATGAAATTGCTCATTCAGCGGCTGATCGCCATTCTATTGCTTGTTATTCCAGGAATTGCGGCGGCCTACGGCTTTTTGCTCATGAAAGATGCATTATACGATTACTTCGCGACCATCGGCGAAGTGAACGCGCCTGCCGTAAGCTTCTCTTGGGGCATGTTTATCGGGGGCGCAATATTGTTCCTCATCGGAATCGGGTTTATCGGAGGCTGGATTTTCTTCCGCGATCGCAAGCACAACTACTTGTCCTCGCGTTTCCGTCCGAAGGTTCCCCGTCCTCCACGCCCAGCTGCACCCGCTTCCGCCAATGTCAACCGTCCGCAAGACGACAAAAAAACGGATTAGCTCTTACCTCTGCACAGAGGACAAAGGCTCTGTCTCCCGCCTTCGAGGGAACAGAGCCTTTGTCAACCCGTAACGGAGACGGAGCCCGTCTTCTTCCTCAACGCCAGCTGCTCCAGCGCTCTGGCGACCGATCTCTGCCGCACCCTTTTCACCCGCTCCTTGTTGTCCAATACCCACAATTGCTCATCTTGAAATAAATCCAACAACGCCAGCTTCGCGGCGCTTAACGCAAGCCTCTCCTCGGTTAACAAATGAATGCAAAACGAGTAGCACAGCACTTCCAAGGATTTAAGCCGGTCTATACGATTCTTATAGTCGCTCATGTCGAGCTCCCCTTCGCGTACTGTGATATTCCGTTCCATAGTTCCCCTCCCGACGAACGATCCCATAGGTTCATTGTAGGGACAACAGCTTAAACAAACGAAAAGCAAATCATAAGATTCCCTTAAGATGGAGCGTCCTTCTCATCGGCAAGCGGCAACCGGACGCGAAAGTTCGTGCTATTCCCGTCGCTTGTCGCCGAGATCGTGCCTCCATGCTTGTCGACCAGCCCTTTGGCGATTGCCAGTCCTAGACCCGATCCCCCTTTGTTCTCGGTTCTTGACTTGTCTACCCGGTAAAAACGATCAAAAAGGTAAGGCAAGTCCGCCGCTGGAATCTCGTCGCCATAATTCACAATTTCTACAACTGCGGATTGCTTCTGTCTGTTCAAATAAATGTCTACCTTCCCGCCTGAAGATCCGTAATAGATCGCATTGGACAGCAGGTTCTCGAATACGCGCACGAGCTTGTCCGGATCTCCCTTGATCTGCAGCTCGGTGACGTTCGTAATCAAATTTCCCTTCATCTTCGCCGACTCCAAGGACAAGCGGTAATGCACAAGAAGCTGGTTCATCATTTCCACGAGGTTAAACGACTTGATGTGCAACGGAATCACATTATGT
The DNA here is from genome assembly GCF_042651945.1 of Cohnella boryungensis. Lineage (NCBI taxonomy): Bacteria > Bacillati > Bacillota > Bacilli > Caryophanales > Paenibacillaceae > Cohnella > Cohnella boryungensis. Next base: position 18,039 of record NZ_JBHSED010000004.1, read on the forward strand.
CTCATGCGCGTATATTCAAACAAATCCTGTATAAGCACGTTCAAGCGTTCTGCTTTGGCATAGGCGACCTGAACATAGTGGCGAAGCTCCACCTCGTCACGATAACGGTCCTGTTCGATTAATCCCAGATAGCCAATAATCGAGGTCAACGGCGTCCGAAGGTCATGAGATACGTTGGTTATCAGCTCGTTTTTCGTCTGCTCCGCTTTGCGCTCTTCATCCAGGGAACGTTTGAGTTCCAAGACAAGCAAATTCATATTCTCCGCAAGCAGAGTCACCTCATTGCGCTGCTTAACCGGGATGGCATCATCGAAATTGCCTTTCAAGGCAATATGCTCGACGGATTGACTCAGCTTCTCGTAATAGTTGAACCTTCTCCAGTTAAGCAAAATCATGTAGATGATGAAGAAGATAAAGCAACTGAGAATAATGAAGGGAGTGTCGCCGAACGTACGATATAGCCCCAGCAATATCGTTCGCTGGCTGTAGTTGTCGCGTGTGATTCTTTCCAATATAATGACCAGCAGATAACTCGTAATGACGGATAGAAGCGAGCTCAGCAAAATTTGCCAGACAAGTCTCCAAATCATGCGAAAGGCAATGCTAGATTTCAATTTTGTAGCCTACCCCCCAGACGGTCGTGACAAGCTTCCGCCCCATCTCTTGCTCCAGCTTATCTCTAAGCTTGCTGATGTGCACCATGACGGTATTATTGGATTCGAAATACTTTTCCTTCCACACCTGCTGAAAAATCTCCTCCGCGCTGAACACTCGTCCCGGATTGCTGGCCAACAAATACAAGATGCCGAATTCTGTGGACGTCAAGTGAATGGAGCGGCCATCCACTTCCGCAGAATGCGTCAATTTGTTGATCGTAAGTTCATTGACTTTAATTATCCCGTCCTCTTCGCCCGAAGTGGCGGATTGATGGCCGTATTGATACGCGCGGCGCAGAAGCGTCTTGACCCGTACGACAAGCTCCAGAGGGTTAAAGGGCTTCACGACATAGTCGTCGGCCCCAGTCATCAGACCCAGAATCTTGTCCATATCCTCGGCTTTAGCGCTGACCATCAAGATCGGTATGGATGCCGTTTCCCTAACGCGCCGGCACACCTCCATTCCGTCCATACGGGGCATCATGACATCCAGTACAAGCAAGTGAAAGGTTTTGTCCGAGAGCAAGCTTAGCGCTTCTTCCCCGTCATGCGCCTGTGCGGTGTCAAAGCCTTCGTTGCGCAAGTAGATATCAATCAGGTTCGCGATCTCGCGATCATCGTCTACGATCAGAATAGATTTGGACATACGGATTGCTCCTTTAGTTGCGGTGTAGTCTCCAAGACAAAGCGGCCGTCTGACGCTATTCTCTCCACTATAACTTATCCATTTGCCTTCTGTCCCACGATCGCCCAACGTTTAACACTTCTTAAGGAAGGCTTAAGGTTTGCTTTAAAAAAGCTTGTCCGCGACCGGCAATTCCGGGCGGACAAGCTGTTGGAACATTGATGTCTTCTCTTATTGCGAAGCCGCGGGCGATGCGGACGGACTGGCCGATGGGCTTGCCGAAGGACTTGCCGACGCAGACGGCTCAGAGCTTGCGGACGCCGAAGCTTCCGCCTTTTTCTTAACCAAATTTTCGTATTTTCTTTCCGTCTTGATCGAATCCAGCCAAGTCTGAGCCTCGGCCGCCATCTTCTCTTCGTAATACGCCTGCTTTACGTCTTCCTTAATCGTATCGTACTCAGGGATGACCGCTTCCTTGACATCGGTGACTTTAATGATATGGAAGCCGCTTTCCGCTTGTACGACGTCGCTCATCTCGCCCTTGGCCAATGAGAAAGCCGCTGTTTCGAAGCCGGAATTCATCATGCCGCGTCCGAAGAAGCCCAGGTCTCCTCCTTGTTCCTTGGAGCCCGGATCAATCGACTTCTCCTTCGCCAGCTCGGCAAAGTCTTTGCCTGCTTTTAATTCCGCAAGCACAGCCTCCGCTTCTTCCTGAGTGCTTAACAAAATGTGCGATGCTTTGATTTCCTTTGGCGTTGTCGCGAAATTTTCCTTGTTGGTCTCGAAATAGGTTTTCACTTGCTCTTCCGAAGCCGGGTGCTTGCTTTCAAACAGCTTCTTCAGCTTAAGGCCGGGCAGGATTTGATTGTCCTTGTACTCCGCCAGCGTTGCGCCGGATTGTGCAAGGGCTGCCTCCAAATCCTCTTCGGAAGCCATGCCGTACATTTTCAGGATGTTCTCCACTTCTTTTTTAACTTCTTCATCCGTTACCGCAATACCGGCCTTCTCAACCTCCATGTCGATAATCTTCGTCTGTGCGATATTATCGATCATCGTGCCCATTTGCTCTTCGCCGACTTGCTTGGCCAACTCATTGTAGATGTCGGACTTCTTGAGCACCAAGCCGTCCATCTCGGCGACCGTTTCGTTGATCGTTCCGCCGGTGGTGTTGCGGAAGAGAACAAAGACCAGCGCGGCAATGGCAATAACTGCGATCGCCCAAGGCACGATTCCCGAGGACGACGATCTTGCGGGCTCGGAGGCCGCAGTGCTGATTACCCGACTCTCTTCTCCGACGGTACTTCCTTGCCCGTTGTTCGCTTCCGCATGGGACGAGCCCGTTTCCCCTTTCTCCAGCCTCTTCTCCAAACTTTCATTCGTCAGGCCTTGTTCCTTATCGTTGAAATCGTTCTCGTTGCGTTCGCTCATCCCAATAATTTCCCCCTTTATTTGTAGACAACCATTACATTCATTCACTATACCAGAATTTCGAAAATAAACCTTAAAGGTTCCTAAATTTTTTGCGATAGGCAGAGGGTGTACAGCCATATACGCTTTTAAAAGTTTTGCTGAAATAGCTGAAGTTGGACAATCCTACTTCAAGGGCGACTTCAGCGACCGAGAAATCGGAATTTTGCAGCATATAAGCCGCTTGTCGAATCCGAAACTGATTTACGTATTCCATCGGCGTCTTGCGCATGAATGTCTTGAACACGCGGCTGAAGTGGCCGGCGCTCATTCCCGCCACGCGAGCCAGTTCCGACACGCTAAGCGGCAGACCGCAGTGCTTCTCGATATGGGCCACGACCGCTTTGAGCCGATCGATCGTATGCGTGTCCATCACGCTCGCAGGATCCTTAAGCTTCCATTGGCCGGCGCTGATCAGGTCCGCGAAGAGCAAATAAAGCTCCGCCTTGACACGGATTTCCTTCGCTTCATCCTCCGACTCGAAGAGCAGATACAGATGGGTTAACCGCTGCAGGGCCAGCTTTCCCCATGGCGTCAACTCGTCATACTCGGAAGGAATGACGGCCTCTCCCCGTTGCAGCGGCTTCAAATACTGCGCCGCAATTCCGTCCCGCGACCCGGTCAGCCACTCGGGATGAAATACGATGGCTCGGTACGAGCAGGATTCCTCCTCCAGCGGATAGCCGCCATGGATTTCCCCGCTGGGGATGAACAGCGCTTCACCCGTGCCGATTCGGTAATTGTGCATCCCGATCTGGAATTGCGCCTGACCGCTGGTCATCCAGATAAATTCAGCCTCTTCATGCCAATGGGTATCCAATACGGTCGCATGGGACATCCGCTCTTGTTCGTAAGTCGCAAACGGAAATTCCGGCGTTCCGTGCCGGCGATCCTCCCGCAGAGGCTTTAAGTCCATTGTTCTCACCACGTTATCATAATTTTGTTAGTATGGAGCACAAAAATGCAAGAAATTTATCATTATTATCATTATAATGTCATTAGCACATAATGCAATCCGTTCCTTAATCGAACAAATCAGAAGGGATGAAAGCAATGAAATTTACTGACGGCTACTGGATGACGCGCAAAGGATACCAGCTCTTGAGCCCTTACGAAGTTCATGACGTAAGACCCGGCAACAATTCAATTACGGTATACGCGACGCATCGCCATCTGGAAACTCGGGGCAATACGCTGAACGAGCCGCTAATGACGCTGGAATTCTCTTCTCCGGCGCCGGACATCATTCGGGCCAAGTTCTACCATCATAAAGGCTCCCCGCGCAAAGGGCCTTCCTCCTTTGATCTGCTCCACACGGGTAACGTACCGGTCGAGATCGAGAACAACGACGAATTCGTCAGCTTGACCAGCGGCGATACGAAGGTCACGATTACGAAGAAGCATCCCGTGCGCATCACCTACACGTACCGGAACCGGAAGCTTACCGGAAGCGGCACGCGCGCCACGGCTTACGTCAAGGGCGAGAACGGCGTTCACCATTTCCGCGAGCAGCTAGGCTTAAGCGTCGGAGAGACAGTCTACGGCCTCGGTGAACGATTTACGCCTTTCGTCAAGAACGGACAAGTCGTGGATATCTGGAATGAGGACGGCGGCACCGCTTCCGAGCAAGCTTATAAAAACATTCCATTCTACGTTACGAACCGCGGCTATGGGGTGTTCGTCAACCACCCGGAACTGGTCTCCTTCGAGGTCGGCTCCGAGATCGTCTCCAAAACCCAATTCAGCGTTCAAGGCGAATCGCTGGAGTATTACCTTATCGGCGGCGAAACGTTGAAGGATGTGCTCGGCAACTATACCTCCTTGACCGGCAAGCCGGCATTGCCTCCTGCTTGGTCTTACGGTCTATGGCTCACGACCTCGTTCACTACCAATTACGACGAGGCAACCGTCACCAGCTTCGTTGAAGGTATGGCCGAGCGGGATTTGCCTCTGGCCGTATTCCACTTCGATTGCTTCTGGATGAAGGAATACGAATGGTGCAACTTCGAATGGGACGAGCGGGTATTCCCCGATCCTGTCGGTATGCTCAAGCGCCTGAAGGCCAAAGGCCTCAAAATCTGCGTCTGGATCAATCCGTACATTGCCCAACGCTCGGCGCTGTTCGACGAAGGCATGGAAAAAGGCTACCTCCTGAAGCGTCCGGACGGAAGCGTCTGGCAATGGGACTTGTGGCAGTACGGAATGGGAATCGTGGACTTCACGAATCCGGCGGCTTGCCAGTGGTTCAAGGATAAGCTCGGCGCTCTGGTCGACATGGGCGTAGACAGCTTCAAGACGGATTTCGGCGAGCGAATCCCGACGGATGTCGCTTATTATGACGGCTCCGATCCTCATCAAATGCACAACTACTACACGCAGCTGTACAACAAGGTCGTCTTCGAATTGTTGGAGGAAAAGCGGGGCAAAGGAGAAGCGGCGCTGTTCGCAAGATCGGCGACTGCGGGCGGCCAGCAGTTCCCTGTTCACTGGGGCGGTGACTGCGAAGCCACCTACGAATCGATGGCCGAGAGTCTTCGCGGCGGACTGTCGCTGGGCCTGTCCGGATTCGGCTACTGGAGCCACGACATCGGCGGCTTCGAGCAAAGCTCTCCGCCGGATCTGTACAAGCGTTGGGTACAGTTCGGCCTGCTGTCCAGCCACAGCCGCCTGCATGGCAGCACCTCCTATCGAGTGCCTTGGCTGTACGACGAAGAAGCCGTCGATGTGCTGCGTTTCTTTACCAAGCTTAAGCTGCGCTTGATGCCTTACCTGTACGGCCAATCTGTAATCTCTTCCAAGCAGGGAATTCCGATGATGCGTGCCATGCTGCTTGAATTCGGCGATGACCCAACAGTGGACCAGTTGGATCGGCAATACATGCTGGGAGACGCTTTGCTGGTCGCGCCGATCTTTAATCCGGAAGGGGAATCGATCTATTACCTTCCGCGCGGCACTTGGACTCATTTCCTTAGCGGAGAACAAGTCCAAGGCGGCGGCTGGCGCAAGGATAGCCACGACTATTACAGCCTGCCTCTCTATGCCCGGGAGAACAGCCTGATTCCAGTCGGCAACGTGGATACTCGCCCGGATTACGACTATTCGGACGGCGTTACCTTCCACTTGTTCGCCCTGCAAGACGGAGCGAGCGCCGCCGCTTCCGTGCCGACCTTGCAAGGAGAATTACAGTTTGCGGTTCAAGCCTCCCGAAGCGGCAGCCAAATCACGCTGACAAAGAAAGGCGATGCGACCAACTGGAGCGTCTTGCTTCGCGGCATTCCTGCAATCCAGTCTGTGGAAGGCGCTCAAGTCTCCGAGACAAAAGAAGGCCTCCTAATCCAGCCGGACGCTAGCGCGTCTTCGATCCGCATTCAATTGGCAGAGTAATCGCAGGATTAATTGCATCGCATAGAAGAAACGGCCCTCAGGCAAACCCGAGGGCCGTTTCTTCTTGCGCTTTTTGCATAATTTTCTTGATTCAAGGGAGGATATAGTAAACGCAACAGGGCGTTTGGTTATCATGGAAAGAAGGAATTCGATATGCTGGAGAAAATCTTCGTTGCCCTTCTCTTCCTCCTATCCGTTCCAATTGCAGACGCTCGAAACTTCAAGCGGATGGACGCCCGAACGGCGAGCTTATACGCCAGTCTTGTGCTGGCCTCTCTTTATTTGAGCTATATTTTCGTTACAGGCGCTTCACTCCCCAATCTGTCGGATCTATACCGCGCTTTGTTCGGCGGAGCGGCCGAGAGTCTCGTCCGCTATCTCGACAAATAACGATGCTCGGAGGCTGTCCGTTCTATGAAGGCCCATAATACGGTTGACGGTATTCAGATCGCAGGCTTGATGATCGCTTATACGACCGGCTCTTCGATTGTATTCATTCCTAACCCCATCTCGGAGGCCGCCGGCAATGTGTCCTGGCTGTCGACGCTGCTCTCCTTCTCCTTCGGCCTTATCGTGCTGTTCTGTACGCTCTACCTTTACAGAGTACATCAAGGCCAGGATCTTATCACCTACAGCCGGATGCTGCTCGGTAGATTCGTCTCCTGTCTCGTTGCGATAACGGTGGCAGGCTTGCTCTTATTCGCATTGCCCGCCGTAGTTGCAGGAATCGGAGACTTCCTGTCCAATGTCATGATGACGGAAACGCCCGTATACGTTTTTAACTCTTTAAGCTTCTTCACCATCGCCTTGACTGCCCGAGCAGGGTTAAAGGATATGGCTCGTGCGTTTGTCCTACTGGTGTTCATCATGCTCGTCATTGCGCTGCTCATTCTGCTGCTGGCTCTGCCTCTGTACAAACCGGCTTTTTTTCTTCCGTTCCTCCCCGATGGCATTCGCCCGGTGCTGCACGGTACCTTCCTCTCCTCCGGCTTTCCATTCGGGGAAATCTTCCTGTTCGCCATGATTTACCCTTTCTTCCGTCCAGACAAGCGGTCGTTCTCCACCAAGCCGATGTATATCGCCTATTGCATTTCGGGAACGCTGCTATTCCTGTGCGTATTGTGCACATCGCTGACATTCGGACCCGCGACCGGCTACTACAAATATTCCTTATACAGCTTGGCCAGCGAGATACACGTGGCTGAGCTGCTGCAGCGAATCGAAGCTATCGTAGGCATCGCCTTGATCATCGGCTCGTACATGAAGGCTTCTATCTTCCTGTTCATGTTGAATCAGGTTGTTATCAAGCTGCTGAAGATCAAGGACGAAGCCGCTCTGATCTATCCCATTACCCTCGTCAGCTTGTTCTTGTCTTTGACCTTGTTCAAGGACCCTTCCGACTTCAACGACCAAATATACGTGCTGTGGCCCTTTGCCATCATCTTCGTCGGCTGTTCATTGATCGTCCTGCTGGCAATAATCAGTTGGTTCAGAATCCGCCTCAGAACTCCGGCGCAAGGGAGAGATAAAGCATGAACGGTTCCGCCAGCCAGGCTTCCACTGCACTATCGCTCGATGGCTTGCGCAATCTTGAACAGCTCAAGAGCATTTTCGACAATTGCAGCGATGTCCTGTTCAATACCTGGGTTTACGGCCAAGATCGGAGATTCACCGCCTATACCGTCTATTGCCGTACTCTGGTCGAGGACTCGAAGGAGCATCACATGAAAGCCACCTTGCTGGATGCCCTGGACAGTCGGCAAGATGTCGCCGCACTTACGCCCGAGCTTGTCGCCCGTTACTTCGAGCAAGCAGGCGTAACCGCCCAGCCATACATGCTGGTCAAGAGCTTGGAAGAGGTCGTCAATCGCGTACTGGAGGGTCAGGTCGTCCTGTTCTTCGACAAGTGGGATCAGGCCGTCTGTTATATTGCCGTCTCCATCGCCAAACGTCCTGTCAGCGAACCCGTAAGCGAGCCCGTTGTCCAAGGTCCCAGAGAGGGCACGAACGAAAATCTGGACATCAACATCGGCATGATTCGCCAACGCGTCAAGAACCCCGGGCTGAAGCTGGAAGCATTGACGGCTGGCAGCAGTATGAGAACGAAAATTGTTTTTATGTACCTGGACCAGGTCGTGAATCCGGATATTCTGCTTGAATTCCGCAGACGACTTGAAGGGATCGAGCAGCATGAGGTGCTGGGAGCTTCATTCGTGGAGGAGTGGATCGAAGATTCCTCCTACACCCCTTTCCCGCAGTACCGCTATACAGAACGGACCGACAATGCCGCCGCAGCGCTGCTGGACGGCAAAATTATCGTGCTGGTCGAAAATACACCGATGATTCTCATCTGTCCGTCGGTCTTCGTCGACTTCTTCGGAACGAGCGAGGACTATTACGTACGGACGGCATTCGCCAGCATGATCAGGCTTCTGCGGTTGTTTGCATTCTTCATCGCCTTGACGCTCCCAAGCATCTATGTCGCCCTCTCCACCTTTCACCCAGAACTGATTCCGACAGTGCTGCTTCTGGCGATTCTGGATACCCGGGAAGGGATACCTTTTCCGGCGCTCGTCGAGGCGCTCATTATGGAAATTACGTTCGAGCTGCTGCGGGAAGCCGGTATTCGTCTGCCCAGACCGGTCGGTTCCGCCGTCAGCATCGTCGGCGCGCTGGTCATCGGACAAGCGGCGATCACCGCCCAGATCGCTTCTCCGATTATGGTCATCGTCGTTGCCCTGACCGGAATCGCGTCGTTCGCCATTCCCCACTACGATATGGCGATTGCGATTCGTGTCATCCGTTTCCCGCTGATGCTCGCTGCCGGCTTTCTCGGAGGCTTTGGGTTGATGATCGGCTTCCTGCTGCTTCTCCTTCATATGACGAGGCTTCACACATTAGGTCAGCCGTACCTCACGACCATCGCGCCGTTAAAGCTTAAGAACTTCAGAGATATTTTCATTCGCGCGCCGCTTGGCTACTTTATGAAGTCGCCGCGAAACCGCAAGCTCATCCAGGCCCGGCGCGGCCGGCCCTAAAGGGGGGAGCAAGATGCGTGCAATCGGGCTCCTTGCTCTAATCGTCGTCTCGTGCCTGGCCTTGTCCGGCTGCTGGAGCAAGACGGAATTGTCGGATTGGGGATTCGTACAGGCTGCATCGATTGACCTAGGTCAAGACGGCAGCATCAAATTGACTGCTCACATCTACAAGCCCGGTGGCGCCATGAATGGAGGCATGCAAGGAGGCGCGAACCCATCCTATGTGGACCTTGAAGCGCAGAACACCACGATTACCGGCGCGTCAAGGAGCATCGCCACCGAGCTCGGAAGACGGCTGCAGTGGAGTCATATGCGGGTTCTGCTGATCAGCGAGGAAACTGCGCGCAGGCACAATCTGTCGACGCTGCTGGATTATTTCGTTCGCAATCAGGAAATGAGAGGCAGCAGCGCGCTTATGTTGACGCATGGCCAGGCCTCGGACTATCTGTTTATTAAGCCCTACATTGAAAGTACGATGGGTCAACAACTGCTGGAGATCGGAAGAACAACGATGGAATCAACGGGGAGAACAGTGGAAACAAGCTTGACCGATATGACGGTAATTTCACGGGAGCCCGTTCCCCTACTTATCCTGCCCTTCCTGAAAATCCGCAAGGAGCCCAGCCCCGGACCGTTCTTGGCAGGCTTGGGCGTCGTGGGCTTCCCGCAAGGCAAGCTGGCCGAAGTTCTTCCCAATGACGCCGCCCCCTATATGCTTATGCTGCTGAACAGATTTCAAAGAGGGCCGCTGAACATCCCTTGCAAGCCGGCCTCGGGACATGCCCGAACGGAGAGGGATTCCTTCGATATCTCCCATCTGTATCTGCACATGAAGCCCGATATTCACGGCGACGAGCTGACAATGAACTATCAGGTCGCCGTGGAGGGAAACATAGGAGAACTCAGCTGCGGCAACGTCAACACCTCCGATGAGGTCGATCAATTCACGAAACGCATATCCGAAGTCATCGAGAGCAAGCTTTCCGACACCATTCGGATGCTGCAGAGCAAGAAGCTCGATACTCTGGGCATCGGCAACTATCTTTATCGGCATCACCATCGCTTATGGCGAGAATGGCAGCCGAGCTGGCCCGATCATTTCGCCGAAAGCCGGTATCGCTTCAAGGTCAAGGTCACGCTGCTTAACACCGGGACGGTAACGGGAAAAACCAGTTAAAACGAACGACAAGGCCGTTCCTCATCCTTGCGAGGAACGGCCTTTCGTGCTACGGCGCAGTAGCGCCGACAAGCTGATTACCTTAATGTAGCTTACGGCAGATTACGGTTCTATGCCCCAGCTTAAAGCACCCGACACATAAGCAGGCGTCTTCAGCCAATCGACGTAGTTCGAATCGACCGCATCGAAAGAATAATCCCCCGTCTGCGTGTAGTTCGTCCAGTCGTTTTTGGAGAAGCGCGTCTGAAGATCGATGCTTTGACCCGCGCCCAAGCTGCCTGCGGCGCTCGTAAAGCTGATTTCCAGATAATAATCCGCCCCGGTCTTCGCTGTCGTCAGCTTGACGAACGAGCCCGTTACGTTAGCGCCGCCCACTTGGGACCAATCGCAGAAGAAGTTCTGCGGCTTCTCCCCGTCGATCGTGTAATAGTACCTGATCTTGACGTTGGCCAGCGATACGGCGCTCGTTCCCGTGTTGACCAGCTTGAAGCGCGGATTGATCGAGTTCAACGATGCTCCGGTGGAGCCGTTGTACATCTGCACCTTCACCGTTCCTCCCGGCAGGGAGGTCGTATCGATGATGCCGATCTGGAGCACCGGATCGACGCCTGCGCTGAAATCGAACGTCAAATTCGTCGTGCCGACGGACTGGGCGGCCAGATAGCTCTTCTTGATCGTCACTGCGCTGCCCGATACGGTATAATCCGTACCTGCTGCCAGGGTCGCCGACCCGTTCTTGATCGCCGTTAGCGTATTCCCGTTCAGCGTCATCGTTACGCTCACGTCTGCTTGGTTCGCCGTTTTCTTGTCGAAGGATGCGGTTGTCGGCGTAATCGTCGAGTTGACGACCACGATCGACGTATCCACTACGGTGACTTGAAGCACCGGATCGACGCCCGCGCTGAAATCGAACGTCAAATTCGTCGTGCCGACGGGCTGAGCGGCCAGATAAGTCTTCTTGATCGTCACCGCGCTGCCCGATACGGTATAATCCGTACCCGCCGTCAAGGTCGTTGACCCGTTCTTGATCGCCGTCAGCGTATTCCCGTTCAGCGTCATCGTTACGCCCACATCCGCCTGATTCGCCGTTTTCTTGTCGAAGGTTGCGGCTGTTGGCGTAATCGTCGAGCTGTTCGTAACGCTGAGCGGGTCTCCGTACAGAATTCCTCGTCCGTTCGAGCCCAGGTATACGCGGCCATAGATTCTCGGATCACCTGTAATCGCCATGTTGATTCTTGCATACTGGTGCTGGTCGTCGTTGATTCTCACCCATGAAGCGCCCGCATCATCCGAGCGGAACACGCCTCGTACGCCGTCAATCTTCGCAACCGTATACAAGGCAACATAGGTTTGACCCGGAGCCGCCTTACCGTAACCGATCAGATCGGCCTCTTGAACGTTGGTCAGCTTGGTGAAGCTGGCTCCGGAGTTCGTGGAATGCCAGATTCCGTACTTGCCCTCTGAGCTGTTGCCGCCCGCGAACCAGATATCCCCCTCGATTCCGGGCACTGCCTTTAAGCTGATCGAGGCTTCGTTCGGAAGCAGCGCCGGTACGATATTCGTAGGCAGACCCGTGGCTGCCGTCTGGGCGAAGCTCACGCCGCCGTCCGTGCTCAAGTAGAACTTGCCTTCGAATACGGCATAGAATTTGTTGGAATTGACGCGGTCGGAAGCGACGACCGCTTTGGCCGGCACTCCGGTGCTGGCGGTCCAGGAGTTGCCGTTCGTCTTGGAATAGTACACGCCGACATCCGATGTGCTCCAGACAAAAGAGCTGCCGTTGGCGGCGACGGCCACCGTACCTCCGCCCTTCGTTCCGGAAGGTTCCCCGTTGCCCTTGTACCAGGTCGAGCCGCCATTGTTGGAAATGCCGACCGATCTGGCTTGCGGATCGTTCGCATAATCGGCCATTCCGACGCGGACGATCAAACTCGGATCGAGCTCCGCAAAATCAATGCCGTAGGTCGTCGCATACGTCGGACTCGTGAACGTCTTCGTAGGCGGCGCATTCAGGTTGTCATGACGGAAGCCCGTTACATCTCCTACGGCGCTCAACAGATGCGCTCCGGAAGGAGGACTGATCAGACCCAGCACCGCCATCTCCTCGACGCCTTTGGCCATGACCGAGATGTTGACCTTGCTGCTCGTTCCCCAAGCCGTCAGGTTGTTCGTGCCGTAGATGGTCGCGCCCGTTCCGTACATTAGTCGGTCCGAGTTAAAGGGATCGATCTCCAGATCCCCGATCATCCACCCCAGCTTCAGCGCCGGCACAGGCGGAATATCCACGCCGTCGGAATTGAGCCACGGAGCGGCGCTGATATCTTGCGTATATTTGAGCGCCCGGTTCGGATAGCCGTTCCACTCCCAGATGCCCGACCAGGTTGCTCCGCCGTCCGTACTGCGATAAATGTTCGCATCCGGCCACCAGGAGTTGAGAGTCGCCACCATGATCGTGTCGGGATGCTGGGCGTCGACAGCCAGGCCTCCATAGCCGAAGTAGTTATCATCGCTCGTGCTTGGATAAGGGCTGATTTTCGTCCAAACCCCTGTCGCGGTATCCAGCTTCCACACGTCGCCCTTCGAACCGTCGTAAGGACCTACGCCGTTGCTATAAGAGATGTACAGCTTGCCCGTAGAGGACAACACGCCATGGTGGGGGATGAAGCCGGTCGGTTGCCCCGGAACGGCCGACCACGTCGCGCCGCCGTCCGTACTGCGGAAGACGCTGTTCCCCAAATCCGCCACGCCGACATAGATGGTCTGCGTCGCGTTGCCCGGCGAGCCCGTCGTCTTGTCGAACGTAATCCATGACAATCCGACAATGCCATTGGCATAATCGTTCGTAGGGTCCTGAATATAAGTACCGGTATTCGTAAAGCTGGTTACCTTGTTCCAGGTTACGCCGGAATCGATGCTTTTCCATAAACCGTTGCCGTTGCGCGCCCCGAAGAACAGCGTGCTGTTCTTGTTGGGGTCGATGACGAGACGCTCGCCCATCGAACGGCCCGGCATGTTGCCGCCGACCTTGAACGGAAGCGGCGTCGATTGCCACGTCGCGCCGTAATCGCTGGACCTCATGATCTGTCCGTTCGTATCCCAATGATTCGTGTAGGTGCCCGTGGCCATATATACCTTATTGGGTTGCACGGGGTCGGTTGCGAGAGCGTCCACGCCGTTTTTATTCCAATCCACCCAGCCTACCGAATCCGTCAGCGGAATCCAGCTTGAGGTCGACTGGTTCCAGCGGTAAGCGCCGCCGATATCGGTTCGCGCATAGATCAGGTTGGGCTGCGTTTCGTTAAAGATAATACCGGGAACGAATCCGCCCCCTGCGCCCGTAACAACGTTAGCCCAGTTGTACGGGTCCGTCCCCGCAGCCTCCGCTTTCTGTGCCGGCAAGGCCAGCGATCCCACGGCGAGAGCGCTCAGCAAAACGAATGCGTTGAACGACTTGAATAGCTTTCCGAACATAAACAAGCCTCCTCGATTCAGTATCAGATGATTTTGTATCCGCTTACATGAAACCTTGGAAATAGCTCGCCATCGGGTCGATTCATGATGCCGCATTGCGTCCGGCTTTCTTCCTTCAAGACATAATCTCACCCCCCTTCATCTGTTCGCTTCAGCCATGGCCGTTCACAATCGCCGATACCTCCTGCGTGATCCGTTCTCCCCCGCCGGCCTTCCATTGCAGCACGAATTCGTCAAAAGCGGTCAAGGGCAGATCTCCTATGATGATTTTCAAAAACGTTTCGTTCTCCAATTGCTGCAGCGAGCTCCAATGCGTCTCCATCGTTTCCGTCGTGCCGTAGAAGATGCCCCGCACCTGCACCATATCCGTGGTGTACAGCGCTCCGCCTCCGTATTCGTAGGCTTTGGCCGCTTTCCAGCCGTCCATGTTTTTCTTCGGCGCTTCCCGCTCCGCAACGGACTGCTCATAAATCAGCTTCATATCCGGATCGAGCGAAGCCGGATCGATCTCGCCGCGCAGCGCCTTCTGAACGTTCACGTAGCGTTGCGTAATGGCGTCGGCGTAATCCAGCAGCAGATCGAACGGGTAGTAGCTGCGCAATTGTACGCCCGTCCGGGCGGAAAAGTCATCCAGCTTCCCGACCTCCTCCGTGTTAGGGTCTTGACGCCGCTCCAGCCGCGTAAAGACATTCAGCAACTTCACCGCAGCCTCGGGATTCTCGTATCCCTTGCGGACGACCAGAAAGCGATCCGTCATCGGCGACATGTGCGTGATGAACTTCCCATCGTGATCCAGCGGGGCGGCATACGCCCGCCATTCGGCTCTCGTGTCGGTCGATACGACTTCCGCGAGGGGCCAATACGGCGCCCACCAAGGTCCGAAGAACATGCCCGCACGATTGGTCGCGATCGGCTCCTGGTCCTCCTTGTACAGCATAAAGCGTTTGTCGATGATTCCCCGCTGATACCAGTCGGCCAGCTTGGCCAGCGCTTCCTTGTTTTCCTTGGCGATAGAGCCGTACAGCACTTGGCCGTTCGCGTCCCGAATCCAGTTTTTCGGATAGGCCCGATAGGCGCTGAACAAGGTGTCGAAGCCGTTCAGTCCCGCTTTCTGCTGACCGTGGACGACCTTCTTCAGACCGGGCAGGCCGATCGTGTTGCGGTTGCCGTCTCCGTCCGGATCCCGATGGATGAAAGCCTCCGCGATCCGCTCGATATCGTCGAATGTCCTGGGCGGCTGCAGTCCCAGCTTGTCCAGCCAGTCCTTGCGAATCCACAGCAGAGAAGGCGCGTCCGCTTCGATCGCCACGTTCGGCAAGCCGTACAGCTTTCCGCCGACGGAAGCGTCCTGCAGCGCGATCCCTTTCGTCGAATCATACATCGCCTTGACCAGATTGGAGGCATATTTGTCGTACACCTCCGTCAGATCGGCAATCATCTCGTTCTCGGCCAGCTTGCGCAATTGATTGCGATCGACGACCATCGCGTCCGGCAAGTCGCGGCTGTCGATGGCCAGATTGACCCGTTGCGTGAAGGGTTCGTCCCGCTTCGCCTCCCAAGTATGAACGACTTTAATGTTCGTCAGCCTTTCAAAATACCGGGATACGGGATTGTTGTCATTCGTATCGCCGGTCGTGTTCTTCTCGTCCGGAATCTTGAAGCCGATGTGGATCGTAATCGGCTCGTCATATCTGCCGTAGGCGGGATCGTCGTTGATCGACGGAATTCCCTCCTCTAGCTGACGCCCTCTGTCCCCGATAAGGCCGTCCGCTCCGTCGCCGCTGCTGCAGGATGCCGCCGCCAGCGCCATAACGGTCAGAACGAGCCCCCGCTGCCCCCATCGCTTGAGCCTCATTGGCGGTCACCGACTTCGACGGCATTCCTGTATTCGCTTTCATTATCGCTTTCCCGAAGTCGAAGCATGGAGAGAAAATGGCTGGATGTTGCCGGATTATCGCACTCGTTTAACGAACCGTTTTCGCCGTCTCTCAAACAAACTTCCCCCTCTCGGCCCGATATTCCGTCGGCAGCTTCCCTACCCGTTCGCGGAACAGCTTGCTGAAATATTTGTCGTCCTCAAAGCCGGCCATCGAAGCGATCTCATAGATCGGGGCGCTCGATTCGAGCAGCAAGGTTTTCGCCTTGTCGATCCTCATATTGCGGAGCACCGTCCCGAATGGCTCCCCCGCCATCCGGGCGAAGCATTGGCTGAAGTAGCTGCGGCTCATATTCGCGTATTCAGAGACGTCGGCCTGATTAATCTTGAGGCCCGCGTTCGCTTTCATGTAGCGAATCGCGCGGATAATGCACAGCATGACCTCCTTCGTCAGCGACAGCTCCACCATGCGCAGCTGGACGAGGTCGGCGAACCGTCTCAGCCAGCTTTTCCAATCCACCCACGTACGGTTCGCTCCCGACTCGGCCAGCATCGCGGCCGCATGCGAGGCGTGAATCAGCATGCCTCCCCAATTGCGGCATAACGCCTCGGCATAGCGATGCAACGCTTCCTTCGTCGGTCGCCGCTCCTCCATCTCGCGCAGGAAGGCGCTCCATTCCGCCGGATAAAGCGTCCACTTGAGGTCCGCTCCCGCATCCAGGTCGCTGCCGCTGGCATTTCGCCGGCTTTCCAGCTCCTTCAATTCCTTATAAGCCAGACGTACGGGGCTCGCTGGGTCGGACGCGTAGAACAGGGCGTTCGTCAGGCTCCCTTCCGCCGTTCTTCGAACCTCTTCAACCGTCAGGCCTTCGAGACCGCTTACAATTCCGACCTGCCAGCTTCGGAACCATTCCTCCCCCAGCTCCGTGCCAAGCTCCTCCAGAGCATTCGGGTGAACGAGCTGCGTCATCCACATTCCTTCCAGCTCTTCCAGAGGATTTCGCCGAACGAACCCGATGCGATAGAGCGGAGCGCTGCTTCTCTCATGGGCAAGCGGCACGAACAGCACCGCCGTCGGGGTCGACATCCGCTTCTGCGCCGAGTCGGCCAGAAGCGAGGCCTGACTGCCGACCTCCCATTCGAAGCGTTCGACGATCCGATTGATAACCTCGTCCGCATTGTCCATCTCGAACAACGTCTTGACAATGTAATCGATGGCGCCCAGGCGCAGCGCCTCCTGAACGAAATCGAACTCGTGGTGACAGGTTAGCACGACCGATTTTAGCCGGGGGAAGCGAACGCGTACCTGGCGAATGACATCGAAGCCGGACATCCCCGGCATCGTAATGTCCACGAACAGCAGATCCGCCTCGGTTTTCTCCAGCAGCTCCAGCGCCGTTTTGCCGTCCCCCGCTTCGCCGACCATCACGATGCCGAAGCGGGACCAATCGATTAAAGAAATAAACCCTTTGCGCACAAGCTTCTCATCATCGATCACGACTGCCCTAATCATCGAACTCCTCCTTCCCCTTGCTCGGAATAATGATGGTCACTTTCGTGCCTTTGCCCAATTCGCTGTGAATGTCCAATTTGACCTGCTGACCGTAAAATTGCTTCAGCATTCGGTTAACGTAGGATAGACCGATGCCAAGCCCCCTGCGCTTGGCCTCCTCGTCGTCCGCCAGAAGCTTGCCGATCCGCTCCGGCTCGATTCCCGCCCCATTGTCCTCCACGCTAAGCTCGACGCAATCGGCGCCGACCCGATTGATACGCACGCCCACGCTGCCGCTGCGTTCGCTGACTCCGTGGTAGATGGCGTTCTCTACGATCGGCTGCAGCAGAAATCTCGGAACGGCGACGTTCAGCACCTCGCGCTGCGCTTCGACATGAAATTCGAACCCGTAATCGTACCGGATGCGCTGCAGCTCCATATAGTGCTGAATCGCTTCCAGCTCGTCGCCGATCGTCACAATCAGGCTTTGCTTGCCCAGGTTGTAATGCAGCACTTTGACGAGAAGCGTCACCAGTCGGTCGATCTCCTTCTGTCCGTTCAGACGGGCAAGCCACTGAACGGTGTTCAGCGTGTTATGCAGAAAATGGGGATTGATCTGGCTGAGCAGCTTCTCGATCTCGAACTGCCCCTTCTGCTTCTCGTTATGGGCGACGGTGTCGATCAGATCGTTGACCTGCGACTTCATGAGCTGGAAATTGTTCAGCACGAGATCGAATTCTTCCACATTCGTAAACGAGACGGGTGTCGTCCGATTTTCCGCCATTCGCACAATCTCCACGTTCAGCTTGCGCAGCGGTCTATAGACCTGCCTCCAGATGAAGTAAGCAAGCAGGACTGCAAACAGAAACGTGGACATCGCCAGCAGGATCATCTTGGCCAGCCACGAGTGAATCTCGCTGTTGAACGTCGACTTCTTGACCGCAGCGATGAGCTGCCAGCCTTGCGGACTTACATATCTGAAAAGGTGATACCCTTTGTATTCTTCATGGTTGCTGGAAGGGTCCTGCCACGTCAGCTTCTCGATTCCGTCCGGAACCTCCCGATCCTCCCGATAGGATAATTGCCCTTCCTCGTTGATCAAGAGATGATTGACCTTCATGCCGTACGATTGCTGGCTCAGGATTTTGCGGAACAGGCTGTAGTTGGTTTCCAGATATACGTATACCGGCTGGCCGCTCGTTGTCTTCACGATGCGCATAGCGGAGAACACGATATTCGCGCTGTCCTTGTAAAGTGTCCTGTGCGGGCCGAAATAAGCGGCTCCACTGTATTCCGCGAATGCGGGAAGCCGCTTCGCATCGAACTGCTGGTCCATGCTGAGATTGGAAAACAAGATCTGCTCCGAAGCGTCCGGGATGACATAAGCGGTTAGCCCGAGATACGGATTCGTGAACGTAACGAGATTGATCTTCTCATTAATCGAAGCCATGATTTGCGATTTACGGTAGATTTGCCTCTCTTGCAGAAAGTCAGACACCTCCTCGGCGATTTGCCCGTCGAGCGCGAATTGCTTGGAGGCGAAGTCGAGGTTGTTGATCGTGTTCTCCAGGCTGACGGCTTCTTGCTGCAGGCTTGCGCTGATGCCGCTCTGGATTTTGTTCATGAGAATGGAATAGATAGAAGAGTAGGTTAGTAGCCCTACGAGCACAAGAGGCAGCAAACAACCGATCATCAGGAAGATGACCAGCCGTTTGCGCAAGGATCGGGTGGAAAACCGCTTGCTCTTTCGCCATAATCCGAGCATGCTTCGCCTCTTCCGCCTCTCGGGACTGTGTAGGATTGTCGGTAGTATACCATAATTTACCGTCCAATGGTCGAACGAAGGCGATCCGGCACGACGGAAGCTGCACTTCCTTTGCCGGACCGCCTTTATTCAATCGGACTGCCTATTTCACGCTCTTACGGGCTTCGAACAGCTCCTCGGCTTTCTTGATAGAGAAAGCCATAAGCTCGTCATAGCCCAAGCCTTTTACCTTGTCCAGCATCTCCTGCTTCAACTTGTTGTATTGCCCTTCGTCCTTGGCGAATACCATCTTCCAGGAATATTGCTGAATGACCGTGCCGATCAGCTTGTTCTTCTGCTCCAGCGTTTTGTCCATCGTGAGCGGCTCTTTGCCCGTAAAGCCTTGCGGCGCAACCGCAATTTTGTTATTCTTGACGAAATATTCCTTGGCCGTCAGCGCGCCGTACTTCTCCCTCCAGCTGCTCTCGATCGGGTTCGGATTGCGCTTGATGGACGACTGCCACAGATTGTGGTCGTATGGCTCGCCCGTCTCAGGGTTGACCTCGGCCGGTATGACGAACGAGAAATTCATCTGATTGGCGCCATAGTAGTAATCTCCGCCCCCGTGCTCCTCGGGAACCTTCGTATTTTGCTGGTCCGCATAAGCCTGGAGGCCGAAGTCCGTAATGAATGGCTTGCCCTCCGCGTCTAAATCCCAAGTCAGCCCCTTCGGTCCGTTCGGAACGGCCGTTCCGCCTCCCGCCGACAGCATGGCGCCTTCCGGCGTGTACATCCAGTTGATGAATTCCATGATGCGCTTCGGCTCCTTGGCCTTGGCGCCGATCGAAATAATGCCGTTGCCTCCGTATACGTTAAATCCTGTCGAGTACATGACTTCTTCCTTAAACGGCACGGTAGCGAACGCTTTGCCTGCGGCGATGTTTTCCGCCGTGTTGTAGTTCTGGGCGCCGAGCCAAGGGAACCAGGAGAACAGCAGGCGGCCGTCCTTGTATTTGGCTACGACGTCTTCGAATTTCTGCGTAATGGAATCCGGATCGACCAGTCCCATTTGGTTCGCATCGAAGTACAGCTTCAAGGATTTCATGTACCAGCTGTCATCGGAGAGGAAATCGTAGTACTTGTCTTCGTCGGCTTTGACGTACAGCGCCGTGTCTACAATTTCGTCGTAGCCGTACATGTTGGCGAACTGCTTGGCCAGCGTCATCTTGTAGTTGCCGTCCCAGTCCGACCAGAGCGAGAACGCATACGTCTTCTTGCCTTGCGCGTTTTTCGGCTCAAGCTCCTGCATCTGCTTCAGCACCGGTAAATAATCCGCTGGCGAATTCATTTCCGGAGCGCCTGCCTTTTGGTACAAATCCCAGCGAAGATCGGGTCCCCATGTCATATCCCGGCCCTCGGAAGGTCCCGACGGATTGCTGGCAACGTTGTTGCCGATACCGTATACCGAGGAGCCTCCGCCGAACGAAATCTTCGCTTTCTCAATCGCTTTCGGATAGGTGGAAATAATATCCTTGCCGTAGGTATCCAGCAGGCCGTCCTTCGTCAGGTCAAGCAGCAGGCCGCCTTTGATCGCGTTCGGGTAATGGTTTTTGTCATCGCCCCAGATGATGACGTCCCCAAGATTGCCTGAAGCCATCAGCGCCGCGATTTTCGTATCACCGCCCGTCAGGTTGGAGGCGACGATGTCCAGCTCGATATTGAATTTATCCTTGATTGCCTTGGCGAACCAACCGATCTGCGGTCCCGCGTAATTCGCAGTCGTCGAGAACACGGTAAGCTTCAGCGTTTGCGAACGATCCAGCCCGTCATCGGACGGGGACGGAGTCGCGGATTCCGCCTCCTTCGTTTGAGCCGGAGCGGTTGCGGACGGCGAGCTTTCCGCGGCATTGCCTCCGTTTTTGCTGCAAGCGGCCGTCACGAATACAACGGCGATTGCGAGCGAGAGAATGAGCCATCTTCTTAATCTCATTTGTGTAAGTGCCTCCCTTTAATGAACCTATATTCGTTAACCCCTGTTGGGGGGACAACCGGTAGCCGTCGTCCGCCTCTCCCGGCTCGTCGTCTCTGCTCAGCCCTTCACGGCGCCGATCAGAATACCCTTCACGAAGAAGCGCTGGAAGAACGGGTAGACGATAAGAATCGGCAGCATGACGATCATCGTTACGGTCATTCTGACCGAGGTCGGCGTCTGCATGTGCTGCAGGCTGGCGGCCATATCCGTCGAATTCCGAATCAGGGCGGCCAGAGACGTCGATTCGTTCAAGTAACGCCAGAGCAGAAATTGCAGCGTATAATACTTCGTGTCTGTCATAAGGAAGGCGGTGTCGATGAACGAATTCCACTGGCTTACCGCCGAGAAGATCGTAATCGTCGCCAGAATCGGCGTAATCAGAGGCACGATAATGCTGACGAATACGCGGGTGTAGCCCGCCCCGTCAAGCGCAGCCGATTCCTCCAGAGAAGGAGGCAGCGCCTCTATGAACGTTTTGACGAGAATGATATTGAAGGGTGCGATGATCGTCGGCAAAATGTAAGCCAAGTAATTGTTCGTCAAGCCAAGGTTATTCATCGTAATGTACCAAGGGATCAGCCCGGCGCTGAAATACATCGTGATAATAATCAAGCGATACCACACCTTGCGCAGCCACATCTCCTGTTTGGTGAACAAATAACCGAGAAAAGCCGACGCTCCGACCGTCAGCAGCGTTCCCGCCACCGTGCGATAGATTGAGACGTAAGCCGCATGAGCCAGCCCGTCTATCTGCAGTACATTCATGTAATTATCGAAGTGAATTTCTTTCGGGAAGAAGGTTACATAGCCGGCCGAGCTCAGATCGTTGGAGCTGATCGTGTTAATGAACAAATAATAGAACGGGAAGACGCAGGTCAACGTGAACAGGGCAAAGAAAGCATAATTGATGACCTGGAAGACGAGCTCCCCGGATTTTGATTTTCTCTTGCGCATGAAATCCCCTCCGTCAGATAATGCTTTCGCCCCGAACGAGCTTCGACATGCCATTGGCCATAAACAGCAGCATGACGCTAATGACCGATTTGAGCATGCTGACTGCGGTAGCGAACGGGAAGTTGTTGGCGAAGGCGATATTGTACACGTACAAATCCAGCACTTCGATCGTGTCCTTGTTCATCGGATTCTGGAAGGCGAAGTACTGCTCCATGCCGTTATTGATGAAGTTGCCGATGGACAGAATCAGCAGAACGAAAAAGGTAGGTAAAATCCCCGGAACGGTTATATGCCAGATTTTGCGGAACCGGCTTGCGCCATCCACGTCCGCCGCCTCGTACAGCTCTTGATCGATTCCGGTAATGGCCGCCAAATATAAAATCGCTCCCCAGCCCAACGATTTCCACCAGTACCAAGCGATCATGGACAGCCATACGTTGTCGTTCGTCGCCAGGAAATTAATGCCTTCTTCAATCAAACCCAGCTTGATCAGAATCGAATTGATGATGCCGTTGTCAACGGAGAACAGCGCGAAGGCAAGGGAAAACACGAGAATCCAGCTGATGAAGTTCGGAATCGTCGTCAACGTCTGCACGATCTTGCGGAACCAGGGCACGCGAATCTCCGACAGCAGAATGGCGAAAGCGACGGGAAACACCGAGGTGACGATCCCCAGCACGCTCATGGCGACCGTATTCTCCATCACGCGTAGCACCTCGTCGAGCTGCGTCGGATTCTGGGCAATCGATTTGAACCATTTGAAGCCTACGAAAGCCGTGTCGCTCAGAGGAATGCCCGGCGTGTAATCGTAGAAGGCGTAAATCCATCCGCTAATCGGCAAGTAGAAAAAAACAAAAGTCAGCACAAGGAACGGGAACGCCATCCAGAATAGCTTGTACTTGTTCGACAATCTCCGCCCCGGCTTTGTTCGGGCTTGCTTCGCGGCAGCATAATCGGCTACGGGTTCATTCATCCATCTGTCTCCTGTCAGTAGGTTCTATCTTTGATTACGCTTTCATTTTAGTTCAGGCCTTCGCCTTCAAGAGAGGGAAAAGCGACTGCCGCTTGTCGACAATCGTCGCGGATCATTAAACGAATTTCTTACCGGTTCGAACCGTTTTCCCGCCGCAGCGCAAAAAGAGCTTGCAGAAGCGGCGATGCCGCGTCTGCAAGCTCCAGACAGCCCGATTTATTTCTCTCCCGCCACAGCCTCGGCCACCTCGCGCGTAATGGCGTCCCCGCCCTCTTGCCGCCACTGACTGACGAATGTGTCGAAAGCGTCGATGGGAAGCTCCCCTGTAATGATTTTTAAATAGGTTTCATGCTCCAGCTGCTGCAAAGCGGCCCACTTGTCCTCCATCGTCGGAGTTCTTCCGTAGAACAGACTCTCCTTTTTGACCTTGGGCAGCTTGCTGACCTCTCCCCCCAGCAAATACGCTTGAGACTTGCTCCAAGCCTCCATGTTCTTCAAGGGAGATTCCTTCTCCATGCGAATATCCTGATAGATGGAAGCCGTCTCCACATCCAGAGCTTCGGGATCTAGCTCGCCTTGCAGCACAAGCATGAGCTTATCGTAGCGCTGCTCGATCGCATCGGGATAATCCAGCAGCAGATCGAACGGATAATAGTTGCGGATCTGCACGCCCAGTTGCGCCGTAATGGAGTGAAGCTTGCGGACCTCGTCCTTGTTCGGGTCCTGATTGCGTTCGATCCGGGTTAGGAAGTTCAGCATCTTGATCGCCGCCTCGGGGTGGGCATAACCCTTGCGCACGACCAGGTAGCGGTCCGTCACCGGAGACCCGTTCGTCACGAACAGGCCGTTGGCGTCGACCGGGGCCGCATACACCTTCCAGTCGGCCTTCGTATCCTTCGCCACCGCTCCCGACAACGGCCAGAAAGGGCTCCACCAAGGCCCGAATACAATCCCCGTGCGGTTCAGCTCGACGATGTCGTAGATATCCTTGCGCAGCACAAAATCGTTATCGATAATGCCCTCCTCGTACCATGACGCGATCCGGGCCAGCGCGTTCTTCGCCTCCGGAAGCACCGAGCCGTAAGCGATTTCGCCATTTCCGTCGCGAATCCAGCTTGTCGGGAAGGCATGATGAGCGGAGAAAACGGAGTTTAGGCCGTGCACCCCGGTTTTGTCGGCATAGACGATCAGGTTGTCGACGGGAATGCCGACCGTATCCGCTTTGCCGTTGCCGTCGGGATCGCGCTCCATGAACGCCTTCGCAACCTTCTCCAGATCGTCCAGCGAACGGGGCGGCGACAAATTCAGCTTGTCCAGCCAATCCTGCCTGATCCACAGGTAAGTCGGCGCATCCGCTTCGATCGCCACGTTCGGAAGACCGTAAAGCTTGTCGTTGACCGAAGCCTCCTTCAGCGCATTTCCTCGCGTCGCATCATAGAACGACCGGACTAACTCAGAAGCGTAAGCCTCATAGTCCTGCTGTAGATCCTGAATCATCTCGCGCTCTATCAGCGTTCGGAACTGCTCCCGGTTGACAATGAAGACGTCGGGAAGATCGTTGCTGCGAATCGCCAGGTCCAGCTTGCTTTTGTATTGCTCGTCTCCGCTGGCCTCCCACTCGTACTTGACGCTGATTCCGGTTTTGTCTTTGACGTATCTCGTGAGAAAATTGTCGTCCTTCAAATCCCCCGCAGGCAGCTGAATGTCCGAATAGGAATAGGCGATTCGCATTTGGATCGGCGGATCATACGGAGCGTAAGGCGCTTCCTCCGTCTCCGCAAGCTCGGCGCGAGGACCGGAATCCATGCAGCTCGCGGCAAGCGAAGAGAGCAGCACTAACGCACAGACGCAAAGACCTAATCGAAGCTTCTTAGCCGTTCTCATGCCCGCCTACCTCCCCGTGTCTCCCCGTAACCGGAACTCCGTCGGATAATACCCGACGCGCTCGCGGAATACTCTGCTGAAGTGCTTGTCGTCCTCGAAGCCGATACGGCTGGAAATCTCGTAGACCGAAAGATCGGTTTGCAGCAGCATCGCTTTCGCTTGCTCGATTCTCATTTGCCTTAGCGTATCGCCGAAGGAAAATCCCGTAAACTTCTTGTAGCACTGACTGAAATAGCTGCGGCTCATGCCGACATGATGGGCGACGGCATTCTGATTAAGCTCTGTGCATGCATTGCGCTTCATGTAGATCATCGCCTGAAGCAGGCACACCGCTACTTCGCGGGACAACGATTGCTCCACCATCCGGCGCTGCACGTCCGCCGCCATGTCAGATAGCCAGCCTTTGACCTGCTTCCAGGACTGGGGATCACGCTCCGGACGCCATCGTTCCAGGCTGTCCGGGTCCCAATCGAAATAATGGCGCCAGTCGTCGGCAATCCTCTCCACCGTATCCAGCAACCGATGCGGCTCCGGCCGCGCTTCTTCGATTCGATCGATCAACCGCTTCCACTCCGTTCCGTAGAACGGCCACCTCATATTTTCCAGTTCGAGCAGAAGCTTGCGCGCCTCCTCGTTATGCGAGCTCCCCGCTTCCTCTTCCGCAAGGAGCGCCTCCAGCTGCACGCCGCCCGGCGGCTCCGGCTTATGCCAATAGAACAGCAAGGAGCTGGCCTCCCGGGAGATTGCCGACTTGGCGTCCGTCATCGCGTATTCCGACGAAGCGAGTACATGCAGCGGCATCCATTCGTCCGTTAGCGTCGCGGGCAGCTCCCTGATCCAACCCTCGGAAGTCCCGCCGCTTAGCGGAGCCATCCAGACCGAATCCGCCAGCGGAACCGGCCTCCAGCCGTCCGGCAATCCTTCCAGCAGCGCCTCCTTGCGCGGCGGCCTGCCGAACGAGCAAAATACCGCTGCTCCGGCAAAGCCCCGCTCCGTTCCTCCGGAAGCCGAATTCTGCACAGGGGATTCGCGCGCGTCCCTCATTTCCCAGGAGAGCCGTTTCATAATTCTTCCAAGCGTTTCATCGACGTTGTTGCGATTAAGCAGCGTCTTTACAATATAATCGATCGCGCCAAGCCGCAGCGCCTCCTGCACGTAGTCGAATTCGTGATGGCAGGTAAGCACGACGGACCGAATCTGAGGATGTCGGGTTCGAACCTGTTCCATCAGCTCGAAGCCCGACATTCCCGGCATGCTGATGTCTACGAATAGAAGATCAACGTCATGCTTGTCCAGCATCGTGAGCGCCGAGTGTCCGTCCTTCGCTTCGCCAACGAACTGAATATCATAGGCTTGCCAATCGGCCATCGCCAGAAATCCTTTGCGGACGAGCTTCTCGTCATCAACCACTAAGGCGTTGATCATAGCGTTCCTCCTTAATGTCGAGCGGAATATCGACAGACAATATCGTTCCTTCTCCCGGCTTGCTGTCGATGATGAGCAAATCCTCGCTGCCGTAATAGCGGGCGAGCAGGCTGCGCACATATTTCAAGCCGATTCCCATGCCCAGAATCGGGCGATCGCCGGCGACGCCGATCAGCCTCTTTACGGTTTCCTCGTCTATTCCGGGACCGTTGTCCTTAACCTGCAGCCTAAGCTTGCCTCGAGGCAGCAGGCGAATCGAAATGCGAATATGTCCGTGCTCCTCGTTCTTGCCGTGATAGATGGCGTTCTCGACAAGCGGCTGGAGCAGAAATCGCGGAATCGGTATATGCAAGGCTTTCTCGTCGACATCGATATGGAAGTCCAGCTCGTCCTCGTAACGGAAGCCCTGCAGCTCTATGTATTTCTTCAGCGCCTCCAGCTCGTCCCGAACCGTTACGATAAGACTTTGCTTGCCCATATTATAGTGCAGCAATTGGACGAGCAGCGTCAGGAGCCTGTCAATATCGTCCTGGTTGTTCGAGCGTGCGAGCCACTGCGCCGTATTGAGCGTGTTGTGCAGGAAGTGAGGATTGATCTGGCTGAGCAGCTTCTCCATCTCCAGCTTGCCTTTCATGCGCTCGTTGTCCGAGACTTCGACGATCAATTCGTTTATCGTGGTCTTCATCACCTGGAAATTGCGCAGGAGCTGGTCGAACTCCTCAACCCGGGTGAGGCTGACAGGAGCCTCGCGCTCCCCCGTCATGCGAACGATCTCGCGATTCACCCTGCGCAGCGATCCGTATACCTTCATCCAGATCAGCATCGCAAGCACGATCGCGAAAGCGAAGGAGACGAGGAAGAGCACGCCCATGCGCCACATCCACACATTGATTTCATGATTGAAGACATCCTTGTCGACCGCCGTGACCAGCCTCCAGCCTTGCGGACTCTCGTAGCCGAACAAATAATACCCTTCATGAAGCTGGTTCCCCGATGCGGCCATCTCCCAGCGAAGCGAGGAGGGGGCGAAGGGCGCCGCTCCGTTATCCGCGAAGAAGGCTTCCCCGCTCTCGTTAATCAAATAATGGGACACTTGCATGCCGTAGAGCTGGCTGTTCATAATCTCCCGAAATAGATTGTAATTCGTTTCGAGATAAATATAGACGGGCTGCTCCCCGTTCGTCCGGACCTCGCGCAGCGAGGAAACGACGATGTTCGTGCTGTTCTTGTATTGGGTCCGATGCGGCCCGAAATAGACCGCTCCGTTATATCGGACGAACGGCGGCAGCTTGGAAACGCCGAAATCCGGAGTTACGGCCAGATTCATGAACAAGATCGGGTTTATCGCTTCGGGATTATAATAAACCGTTAATCCGAGATTCGGATTCGTGAAATTGACGACGTTAAGGCTTGCTTCGATATCTTTCATAATTTCGGCTTTCTCGGACACCTTCGTCGAATTCAAATATTCGTTGACTCTTTCGGCGGTTTGTCCGTCCAACGCGAATTGCTTGGACACGAAGTCCAGATTGTTCAGCACGTTCTCGAACCCCGTCGCTTCCTGCTTCAGGCTGGCGTCGATACCGGCCCGAATTTTGTGCGTAAGAATGGAATGCAATGAGGAATAGGTGAATCCCGAAAACAAAAGCGGCGGAAACAAGCAGGCGATCAACAAATAAATGACCAGAGTGCGCCTCAGCGTACCCTGCTTGAACGGATGAGGCATCTTGTGAATAAATCTCAATATGGACAACGCGGATGCCCCTTTCCGTTAAATCGCTTACACTTTCATGTTACCAGTTCGTTCGCCCTCGCGGAACATGAAAATACGGCGAATTTCGTCCCGATTGCTTAAGCGAACAGAAAGGGCATGGAAGAGCGCCCGGTAACGACGTCTTCCATACCCCTGCTCAGCGTGGAATTAGCTGTTTTTGCGGTACTCGAACACTTTTTTGTTTTGCTCGATATTGAAGGCAAGAACTTCGTCGTAGCCCAGTCCTTTGGCCTTGTCGATCATTTCCTTCTTCAGCTTGTCGAACTCCGCTTGATCCTTGGCGAAGATGATCTTCCAGGAGTACTCGCGAATAACAGGCGCGATCTGGCCTCTCTTCTGCTCCAGGTCATCGGAGATGACCGCTGGCGCCGTACCCGTGAAAATCGGCTTTTGAACCGCCAGCATGTTGTGCTTCTCCAGGTAATCGCGCGGAGAAGTCGCATCCATTGCCTTGCTCCAGCTGTCATCCACCTTATTGGTCGGCTTGGCCAATTCGGAGGACCACAGTTGATAGTCGTAAGGCTCGCCATTGTCCGGGTTAACCGATGTGAACTTGAAGGAGTTCAGCAATTGGTTGCGTCCATCCTTCCAGTTGCCGCCGCCGAATTCGTCCGGAATCGGCGTATCGTTCGCCGGCAAGGCTTGCTGACCGAGCTCGGTCAATACCGGCTTGCCGTCTTTCAGCTCGTACACCATGCCTTCAGGACCGTAGTTGGAAGCCATGTAGCCTGCCGGAGAATACATCCAGTCGATGAATTCCATGACGCGCTCAGGGTGCTTCGTCTTGGAGCCGATCGCCCAGAAGCGGTCTCCGCCGTAAGGGTTGAAGCCGTTGGAGAAGTTGCGCTCTTCCTTGAACGGCACGATCTGGAAGCCTTTTCCTTGCTCCAGACGCTCAGGCGTGCGGTACACGTCGTCCTGCCAGGAGAACATGGAGAACAGCACTTGACCGTCCTTCATTTTGTTCTGCGCGTCATCGAATTTCTGCGTCAGGGAGTCCGGATCGACCAGCCCCATTTGGTTCGCGTCGAAGTACAGCTTCAGCGCCCGCAAGTACAGGCCGTCCTCGTCCAGAATGCCTTGAACCTCATCCTTGTCCGCGGAGATGAGCGTAAATCCGCCAGGGTTGAATCCGTCGCCTTCTTCGAAGCCCATCAGCGTAGCCCAGGCCTTCGTATGCATCATCATGTTGCCGTCCCAATCGCCCCACATCGAGAAAGCGTAGGTCGGACGACCGGAGTCGCTCTTCGGCTCCAGCTCCTGCATTTGCTTGAGGACAGGCAGGTAGTCTTCCATCGTATTGATCTCCGGACGACCCAGCTTTTCGTACAGATCCCAACGCAGGTTCGGGTGCCCGTTAAGCTCCTTCGCCTCGGAAGGACCCTCCTGGTCGGGGCCTACATCGAAGCCGATGCCGTAGACGCTCTTGCCATCGCCGTAATTGACCTTGTTTTTCTCGATCGACTTCGGCGCGTATTTGAGAATGTTCTGACCATATTTGTTGAGCAGGTCGTCTTTCGTCCAATCGAGCAGCATGCCCGCCTTGATGGCGTCCAGCCACTTCTGATCGGCGCCGCCGAAGATGACGATATCGCCCAGGTTGCCCGCAGCCATCTGCGCGCTGAACTTCGCGTCGCTTCCTTCAAGCTGCGGAGAAATAATATTCAGCTTGATGTTGAACTTGTCTTTGACAAGCTTAGCGAACCAGCCCGGTTGCTCGCCGCTGAAGTTGGACGTCAAGGAAAAAGCGTCCAGCGTAATCTCTTCCCGATCCGGAGTCGCCTCCGGGGAGCTTGCGCCGCCGGACGATGCCGGCGCGGAGGAGGATGCCTCCGGTTTATTGTTGTTGGACGAGCATGCCGCCAGCGATACGGCCAGAATGACCGAAAGAAGAATAAATACCGTTTTTCTCATCGATGCCACGCGTTTGTGCCTCCCTTTTAATTATACTGCTGAATGCCATAGATTGGCCTGTCTGTGCCTGAGTGTAGGCACCACCTCCTTAATGGAATATCGAGCTTCTACCATTAGCCTTTGACCGCGCCGATCATAATGCCCTTGACGAAATAACGCTGGAAGAACGGATATACGAACAGAATCGGCAGAACGACAATCATAGAAACCGTCGTTCGTATGGATGTCGGAGTCTGCATATTCGTCAAATCGACGTTCGCGGTGCCTTGAGATCGGATGATCGCCGCAAGGGAATTCGATTCGTTGAGGTATTTCAGCAAGACGTACTGAAGCGTGTGATATTTGGGTTCGGTCATCAAAAAGACGGTATCGATAAAAGAGTTCCATTGCGCGACTGCGGAGAAGATGGCCGTTGTCGCCGCAATCGGAGTGATGAGCGGGAAGACAATCTTCGTGAACAGCGTCATCGTTCCCGCCCCGTCAAGCTCGGCCGACTCCTGCAGCGCTTCGGGCAGGGATTCGATAAAGGTCTTGATCAGAATCACGTAAAACGGCGAAACGATAGAAGGCAGAATATAAGCCAGAAAGTTGTTCGTCATTTGCAGGTTCATCATGATGATGTACCACGGGATAATCCCCGCATTGAAGTACATCGTCACAACGACGAAGCGGTACCAGAAGCTTCTCCCCCACATTTTCTTTTTGGTGAACAGATAGCCGAGGAACGCCGAGCCGACAACGGTCAGCGCCGTCCCGATGACCGTTCTTCCTACAGACACGAGTGCCGCTTGAGACAGGCCTTTGATTTCCAATACCTTGAGATAGTTCGAGAAGTGCAGGTCTCTGGGAAACCAGGTTACGAGCCCGCGGGCGCTCAGATCGTTGTTGCTGATCGTCTGTATGAACAAGTAATAGAATGGAAAGACGCATATGAGAGTGAACAAGATAAAGAACGCGTAGTTGAACACACTGAATACCACATCGCCTTTGGTTCGCTTGAATAGCATCGTTGATTATCCCTCCCGGTCAGATAATGGATTCGCCGCGCACCAGCTTCGACAGTCGGTTCGCGAAGAACAGCAGCGCTACGCTGATGATGGACTTCAGCATGCTGATCGCCGTCGCGAACGAGAAGTTGGAGCCGAGCAACCCGATATTGTACACGTAGAGGTCTAGCACCTCAATCGAATTTTTGTTGATCGGATTCTGGAAGACGTAGTATTGCTCCAGTCCGTTATTAATGAAGTTGGCAATCGACAGAAGCAGCAGAACGAAGTAAGTCGACATGACGCCCGGCACCGTAATGTGCCACATCAACCGGAATCTTCCCGCTCCGTCGACCTTCGCCGCATCGTACAGCTCCTGATCGATCGAGGTGATCGCGGCAATGTACAGAATCGCGCCCCATCCGAGCCCTTTCCAAAGAGCCCATAGTGTCATCTTGAGCCAGATGTGACTATCCGAGGCCAGGAAGTTAATGCCCTTGTCCTGGAAGCCGAAGTCGATCAGCAGCTTGTTAATGATTCCGTTGTCAACGGACAACAGCATGAACGCAATCGAGAACACGAGAACCCAGCTGATGAAGTTCGGCAGCGTGGTTAGAATCTGAACCCACTTCTTGAACTTGACCGATCTGAGCTCGGACAGCAGAATGGCGAAGATGACCGGGAAAACCGAGGTAACAATTCCCAGCAAGCTCATCGCCATCGTATTCTTCATGACGCGCATGACTTCCGTCGTCTGGGTCGGATTGGCGACCAGCGATCGGAACCACTTTAGCCCCACGAACTCCGAGCTGAACAGCGAAAACCCTGGACGCACATTAAAGAAGGCATAGATCCATCCGTAAAGAGGCAAGTAACTGAACACGAAAATAAGCAACAGCAGCGGCGACGCATACCAGAACAATCGATACCGCTCCGATAATCGGCTGCGTTTGATCGCCGCATAGCCTGGTCGATCTTGAATAACCGGCTTCATGAAATCCCCCCTGTGATGTCAGTCCGCTCAATCGCGAACCTGGAAAACGCTTACCGAGCCTGTTCTTCTATTGTACGGGTTCGTCTTCTTCCGTTGGGATGGATGAGCGTTTCCCTAATCGCCTCTGCTGTTCGTCAATCCGAAACCGAAATCTAACCTTATGAAACCGTTCTCTAATTTCTTTTTTTGAAAATATCCCCTTTTTTCGCCTATTAGGTACCAAAATACCTATTTAAAATAGGAAAAAGGTACCGATAAGTAAATAAGTGCCAAACATAAGGTCGCCTTACAACAACAGGAGGGAAAACAGTGAAAGCATCATGGAGAGTCACAATATCGCTATTAAGCTTAATCTCCGCTTTGCTGCTGGTCGGCACCGCGTGCAGCAAGCAAGAGGCCGCGGTCAGCCAGGACGAAGCCGAGGTTACGCAGAAAGTGCTCAAAGTCGCTTGGTGGGGCAATGACGGAAGAAGGGAGAGAACGCTGGAAGTTATCCGAATGTTCGAACAGCAATATCCGCACATCAAAATCGAGCCGACGGATGCGCCTAACAGCGATTACTGGACGCAACTGGCTATGAATGCGGCCGATCAAAATATGCCCGACGTGTACCAAATGGACTACAAGTTTATCGACGAATACGCCAAACGCCGACTGCTTCTGCCTCTGGACGAGTTGGCGGCTTCCGGCAAGCTCGATATCAGCAATCTGGATGAGAGCTCGCTCGCTTCCGGGCAAATCGACAACCGGCTGTACGGCATCGTCACGGGTATTAACGCGCCCAGCATGGTGTACAACCCGGAAATTTTCGCCCAGACTGGAGTCGCCCTGCCGGCTGAGGGTTATACCTACGAGGATTTTGTCCGGACGGCGCGCGAGCTGAAGCAGAAGATCGGAAATCCGGAATTTATTCCGCTGGGCTCAGGGGCGCTCGATTTCTCCTATTATCTGAGACAACGCGGCGCAAGCTTCTACTCGGTCGACGGCCAATCGCTCGGCTACGACGACAACCAGATTTTGAGCGATTTCTTCAAGCTGGAGAAGCGGCTGATCGACGAGGGTCTGATGGCAAGTCCGGATTCGCTGAAAACACGCTCGTCAGACAAGGATTCTCTTCTGGTCAATAAGCTGGCGGCGTTCCAGACTATGGCCAGCAACAACGTGGTGAGCTCAAGCAAGCTGATGAACCAGCCCCTTCGTCTCATCCCGCTCCCGGCATTCAAAGGAGGAAAGGAAGGGAATTACGTTAAGCCTTCCATGTACTTCACCATATCCGCTTATACCAAAGTTGCGGATGAAGCTGCGTTGTTCGTTGACTTCTTCTTCAACAATCTGGAGGCGAACGGTGTTCTGATGGGGGAGCGCGGCGTGCCCGCCTCGGCGAAGGTTCGCGAGCACCTTCTAGGCGCAATGGAGGAAAACGATAAAGAGCAGTACAAATACATGGAATACGTGGAGAAGCACGCAAGCCCGATCGATCCCCCCGTTCCATTAACGTCAACAAGCGTGAATACGCTGTTCACCAAGGTTAGGAATCAAATGCTGAGCGGGCAGATCACGCCGGACGAGGCAGCACAACAATTTCGGGACGGCGCGGAAGAGATTTTCGCAGAAGCCCTCTCCTAGGCGGAAGGACTAACGCTCATGAAACTGACGATCAGCAAAAAACTATACGGCGGGTTCGCCTCGATTCTATTGCTGCTGCTGATTATTGCAGCGATCAATTACAACCAGATCAGCACCATGCGGAACACCTATCAGAGCCTTCTTCAGGATCGCGCATTTGCGGTCAGTCAGGTCAAGGATCTGAGCCTGGCTATCAAAAGCGAGAATCTGAGCATCTCCAACTTCTTGTTCTTGAACGATGAAGCCGAGATCGAGACCTATCGGCAAGCCGTCCGAGACTACAGGAATGTCAGCCGGCAATTGCAAGCGGCGACGACGGACCGCGACGATTGGCTGCTGCTGCAAGGACTCGATCTGCTCCAGCAAAGCTATACAAGCAACGTCGAACAAATGATCGAGTTCAAGAAACTGAACAAAACGGACGATTATATGGGCTTGGCCTCCAAAAACGAGCCGATTATCGAGAAGTTCATGCAGACGGCCGACCGTTATATCGAGATGCAGGAGCAGCTCTTGATGACAAGCTCCGAATCTACAGCCGCCAGTGCCGAGCAAGCGCTTCGTACCGTGCTGATTATTGCTGCAATCGCGATTGTCGCGGGAATTCTGATCGCTGCCGTTATTAGCAGGAAGCTCAGTTCGCCGATTAGAAAAATAACGGCCTTCGCCGAGCGGATCGCGCAAGGCGATTTGACCGGTGAGCATGTTCAGGTGAAAAGCCGCGACGAAATCGGCAGCCTGGCGAATTCCTTCATGCTGATGACCGACAATCTGCGCAAAATCATCCGGCAGGTATCGCAAAATGCGCTCCAGGTCGCCGCCTCCTCCGAGCAGCTAACCGCCGGAGCGGAGCAGACGACCAAAGCCACCGAGCAGGTTGTAGAGATTATCGAGCAGGTTGCAGGCGGCTCCGAACAGCAGATCAATGCCGTTCGGGAGAGCATCTCGTTCGTCAACAACATGTCTCTGGAGGCGAGCCACATCGCGCAAAGCGCGCTGCAAGTCTCGGAGCAATCGCTTGCCGCGTCGCAGACGGCGGAAGCCGGCACAACCGCTGTTCAGTCGGTCGTGAGGCAAATGGGTGAAATTCAGGCAACCGTCCAGACGATTGAAGACAGCGTTAACGTTCTTGGCTCCCGCTCCAACGAAATCGGCAATATTGTCGAGATTATTGCCGACATTGCTCAACAAACCAATCTTCTCGCATTGAACGCCGCTATCGAAGCCGCACGCGCAGGCGAGGCCGGACGCGGATTCGCCGTCGTCTCCTCGGAGGTTCGCAAGCTGGCTGAGCAATCCACGAATTCCAGCCAGCAGATTGCCGTGCTGGTCAAGGCTATTCAGGAAGACACCCGGCGCACGGTGCGATCCGTACATGAAGGAAATGCTGTCGTGCATGAAGGGATCATTGCCGTGTCCGCCGCAGGCGAGTCCTTCACCAGCATCCAACAAGCCGTCGATGCCGTTACTCTCCAGATTCAATCCGTCTCCACGGCCTCCCAGCAAATGTCCGACGATACGAACAGGCTGGCCGAATCCCTTCAAGGGGTATGGGAGGTCGCCGAGGAAACAGCCTCTGGAGCCGTCAGCGTATCAGCCGCAACCGAGCAACAGCTCGCCACGATGGAGGAAATTACGTCGTCCTCCCAAGCTCTCGCAATCATGGCGGAGGAATTGCTGCACCACGTCAAAGATATTAAGGTTTAATAGGGCCAACGGCGGACCGCTCCTCAAGACATCGGAGGAGCGGTCCTCTGCTGTATGCACCTTTTCATTCAAGAAGCATGCCGCATGAAAAAGCCGTGAAGGCTTTTGCCCTCACGGCTCCTACTGGCTGCTACCGATCTCCTGAGGCAAGTGGTAGACCTGCAACCGACCTTGCCTCTTCCCTCTTCCAAACGGTGCCTCGACGTTCGTGCTCAAAGACGCTTTCCAATTCGGTGGAAATAGGGGAGCCCCAAATTCGTTCCGCCAAGTACATTGCAAGATCGATCCCCGAGGTAACGCCGCCGCTTGACACCAAATTTCCATCATCTACGACTCGAGCGCGAACGGGAATGGCTCCCAAGGCAGGAAGGGTATCGATTCCAAGATGGTGGGTGACCGCGTGTCTGCCCTGCAGAAGACCCATCATGCCAAGAACCGTCGAACCGCCGCACACCGTCGCCACGATAACTTCGGGGTTGTCCATCGCTTGTTGCATCAAGGGCTTCAGCGCTGATTCCGAAGCTTGTTTCAGATACGCAAGGATAGAACCGGGTCCGTCCCCTTGCATATCTCCGGCTCCTCCCGGAATCACGATAATTCCCGCTTCATTCGGATCCAGCTGTCCCGTAGCTTCAAGCTCCACCCTATACATCCCGCTTTGTACTTTTCCTCTACCTTCCGCGGATACGAATTGGACGGAAGCTTCCCCGAGGGCCAGTATCGAGGCACCTCCCAACACTTCGAACGGCGCGATCACATCCAACATATCGAAACCGTCAAACAATACCACTTGGATTTTCAAGCTCTCCATCTCCTGACTGTAAAATTTAGGACCGGACCGTCCGGTCCGTTCCTTGTAAATGATTGTACCTTAGATTATTTCCCTTCGCCAGTCACTTTTTTGTGGATGTTTTGTGAACCTATGAAAATGAAAAAGCAACATCCTTTAAGTGGGATGCTGCTCGTCGCTTCATCATAAACTCTTTTAATCAATTTGCTGGATCATACAGCTTCTCAGCAATCTCTCCATATACTTCATATTCCGATGAATGGGATCGTTACTACCCGTTAGACGGCTCGCCATGATGGCTCCCTCCATTGAATCGATCAGGAAGGACGCCATATCGGAGGCGTCCGTGTCCGAACGAAACTCCCCATTTCGAATGCCCTGCTCGATGATGGACTGCACGAACAGGACCATGCCGCCGTAAGCAATAGCCGCCTTCTGTTGAAGTTCGGGAAATACTCCATCACTCTCCACCGCCATATTCAGCAATGGACAACCGCCAGGAATCGGAGGATTGTCTACAGCATCCTGATAAATCGCCGAGATTTTCAGGAGCTTGCCAAGAGCGGTCGTCCCTTCTCGCTCCGCCTGAACGAAAAACTCCTGCAAAATTTGTCCCGCTCTCTCGAAGGTGGCCAGTACAATCGCTTCCTTGGTCTCGAATCGGCGGTATATCGCCCCTTTGGGTAATCCGGTAGCCTGCATGATATCCTGAATCGATGTCTGCGCGATGCCCCGTGTATTAAACAGATGCAAGGCATGGACTATGATCTTTTCCCGTATTTCGTCAGGTTTCCTCATATTTATTCTCCTCGTCATTAGTTCGTCGTCAACGGATATCTATTGTCACAACTGTCCCAAAGAGTTCTATTTAAAATGAACAGGGAGTATCGCACAATATGCATAGCTGGACCGGACGGTTCGGTCCCGTTTTGAATTTCTGTTATACATGATTTTAACACAATGCTGGGGGCCGTAGTAAAACCGAATCAAATTCCGGCTGCAATAAAGTCATTCCAGTCAAAGCCTATAAAAAACGAACGGACACTAGCCACCGTACGAGCGATGAGTGTCCGATATTTATCCGTTATAGGTTGTTACTCTTCGGCAAGTCAAATTCGGGCAACTTATCGTACAGATCCGTTTGAATCGAATACTTCCGCGCTAGTTGGTACGGAATCGTATAGTCTTCGAACAAATTGTCGAGTACTGCGTCGTAATCGATGTCTTTCGCCTGTTCACGTTGCCACGATAGATAAACGCCTTCGTTTTCGCCCCCTCCGACATTATCGATCAGCACGTTAACAGAAACTTCATACACTTCGGGGTTAGAGTAGAGTATTTTCGAATACGCGAGAAGTGATCCGCCTGCGCGCCTAACGAAATCCTTTTCGTCCGCGAACATTCCCGGATTGACCGTGATCTCTATGTACGCTCCCTTCGTGTCGGAGGACATTGCAATTTCTCGGAACGTTTCGTCTTTGACTGAAATGGCGTATGCGGCCCCAACGTTGCCCTCCAGCGCCTTCCTCACGCGCTCCTCCGTTACCTCGACGGTCGACCAGTCGTACGACTCGGACGGTTCCGTAGATTCCTGCGCTTCTTCCGAAGGCGACGCAGATTTCTCTGGTTCGGCTACGACTTTTGTGGCGGATGGCTTCGGCGCGGGCTCCGCTTCTTTATCGTTACTACACGCGGTCAGGACGAGTAATGCCGCAATTACAATTATGTAGCGTCTCACAATCGAACCCCCTCAACATTGCTGTTAAGTATAACGATACAATACGGCGCAAAGTTACAAAAAAACGCCTCCTCCGAAGAGAAAACGTCTCCTTTGACCACTTACTTGCGCTATACTGAACCCGGAAAACCCGCACCACGCTTACGTTCAACTCGCCCTACGATCAATACGCAGCTTACCCGCCGCCATCGCGATAAACTCCGAGTTCGTCGGCTCCGACCTCGTGATGTTAATCGTGTAGATCTTAACGATCAAAAACTACAAATGAAGTTCCATTGGATCGTTACATAACTTGTATCCGTTACGCGAATAGAATTCTCTGCTCTCATCGCTTGGCCATACAATAATGAATTCGAACTTATTCTCAGCGGTTGAATATAGACATGCGAAACTATGATGCCGTTTACTTCAGCAACCCAAAGATGCCAACGGTCACTACGGATTGCCTCATCGAGAAATGCTTGGCATTCCGATGCAAATCGTTCGTATTCTTGATTTACTTCTGGTTGATGCTCCAGCGTAGATTCGTACCTCATCCTGATTAACGATTCAATATCTTCTGCTCTTGCTTTCCTTATTATCATGTTCATCCTCCCGGTGGAAGAACATTGATAAATCGATCAATGGCTCCGTCAAAAGGAAATCGCTTTTGTTCGATTCGTTGCTCAAGGCTCTGCTGCTCATGAATAACCCTCCTGACTAGGTCCGACGGATACGAAAACTTAGTTGCGTTAACGGAGAATTCGTCTTCATCAACAACATTCCAACTGCCGTTTTTATAGACTAAGTCGATATCCATATCAAGAAACGTCACTATATTATTATCGAGCTGTGCCGGTTGGCAAATATTGCAGTAATACTGGGTGATTTTTCCATCGATGATATCCGCACTTACAGTAAACCAAGCGTCGAAAGGAAAGAACTCAATCGTCCAGTTCTCTACGGTGAACACTTGTCCTTTGGTGTAATGCTTCAGTTTTCTTCCACGGTGGCCGAGAACGAAGATATGGGCATCAGCCCTTTCAAGAAGTGTGGTATCCCATTCATAATGAAGTTGATTGTCGTATTTCAGTGCTTGAATCTTGATTAGTCGATTATTCATTCTCAATATTCCTTTCGATATATGCCAGCGCTGGACGATGTCACGCAAAGTACAAAGTATAAATCATAAGAACTGCCGCTGAATCAATTCTTTTACCCAATTCTCTGGTTCACCATTGCCTTCAATGACGAATTCTTGTCTGCTTTCCTGACTTACTGAATAATTCTTTATGATAACTCATCGTTGTTCCCATGCCAGGATGAAAATAGCGCGGCAACCTCCATATGGATCGTTTCCACCCAATGGATTCGATTAATGTGTTGAGGTCTCTATCTGCCCCGAATCGACGAGTGTACACTGGTCGTCATGATTTTTGCATGACGCTTGTTCTAATGGCCCGCGGGTATCACCGCACACCTTAAGACACTATATGGCTGTCAAATATTTGCGAGAAGGAGGCGATCCAATGTCTCTGGCTCATATTTGACGCAATTGAAAGCCGTGCGGAGATATTCCTTCACGGCTTCCAATTACTGTTCATTATCAGCCTATCCAAGCAACTTCAAAACACTTTGTGGTGTTGTATTAGCTTGGGCTAACATTGCCTGTCCCGCTTCCGTAAGGATTTGACTACGTGTTAACTCCATCATTTCCTTCGCCATGTCTGTATCTCTGATCCTTGATTCTGCTGCCGTTAAATTCTCTGAGTAATTCGTAACGTTGTTCATCGTGTGTTCTAGCCGATTTTGATACGCACCGTAAACAGAACGATAGGTTAGAACCGTATTTAGGGCGCTATCAAGCTTTACTAGTGATTGCTTGGCATTCTCGTAAGACGACACGCCCATTGAAGATATTCCCAACGCCGAACTTCTTGCATCGAACAAAGGAATTTTAATCATATCACCTGTTTTATCACCGGTCTGGATACTAACTGCTGCTGCGGCATAATCAATGTCCTTAATATCCGTTGTAACAGTTACATCAATTTGATCAATCGTTTCTGTTGTCATATCCGTATCACGATAAACATCCATTTTGAAGATGAAATTACTTAATCGAATACCGAACTCCATCGTTTCTCCGTTATTTAAGCCTACACGACTCCAGGAAGGTACGATTGGATGCGTAAGGGAGCTATCGCTTGTCAATTGAGAACCTTTCGTCACAACAGTATCTGGCTTTAAGTAGTTCGCTCCAGTAAGGAAAGAAAACTCATAATCAACCAGATCATTTGTGATCTCGAATGCAGTCCCAGAATCAGGAATCTGAGCACTTGATGCAGTTCCATCAGTTGGAACCCCTGCACTTGAAGCCAATGAATAATTACCATCGTATTGTGGCTTAAAAGCTGTACCAATTCGTATATCTCTATTGTCTATTCCCGAATTATTATGAATCGTAAATTGTGCTGTGAAGGATATGGAATCGGCAATGAAACTCTTCTCAATCTCAATACCATCTTTTTGATAAGTAGCCCTGACACCGTTTGCAGTTTCACTAAAACCCATTAACGTGAAGTCTGCAAGCGTATAGTTCGCACCTTCTATTTCGATGTATGTAAAGCGGTCTTCCGCCCCTCCAAAATCGGGGTATTGTCCAACAAACGTCCCATTTGGAATAAGTTTTGTTTGAAAAAATACGTTATCGGGCGTGTTATATTTTACATCAGGTTCTTTGTATCGTGGGTCGGTCACAAGAACCTGTTCATGTGTAGATTCAGTTGTTATCGTTGTTTCTGTATGAACCTGTTCGGACTCCGAATATAAATTATAACCCCCTTCTCCGTTAGGCAATATTATCGATGTGATCGTACTTGTAATATTACTATCGTCTTTAATGGTTGTAACTGTAGAAGAGGCTGTAACCGTTTTAGGAGTTTCAGGCGATCCTATTGGCCAAAAATGTGTCTTACTTTCATAATTAGTTGTCGTTGGAGAAAATGGTCCTGATGTTGTATGTTCGACATTCTGACTAGAACGATCTGCGAATATTTGATAATCATCTCTCGCTAATAGGTTGATCGTATTAAACGATGTGCCTTCTGCAATCGATTCAATTGCATCATTAAGCTGGCTAATTTCTAAATCAATAGCTTTTCTATCATTATCTGAATATGTACCGTTCATGCCTTTAATAATAAGTTCCTTTTGACGTTGGATAATGTCAGTAATTCCTTGAAAGCCACTCTCAGCCGTTTGAACAAGTGAAATTCCGTCTTGGATATTTCTAGATGCTTGATGTAGTCCTCTTATTTGTCCCCTCATCTTTTCTGAGATCGTCAAGCCAGCCGCATCATCAGCCGCTCTATTGATTCTTAATCCAGACGATAGCTTTTCCATCGACTTAGATTTCTTATCGTTGTTTATTCGCAGGTTATTGCCTGCATTCATAGCTAAAACATTCGTATTAATAATCATCACATGACCTCGATAGGGAAATACTTCCGTTCCATACAGTCTCTATCGGATAATTATGAGTAGTTCTTTAGGCTTATCGTCATATTTATGAAGTTGTGCGCTCCAAAATCAGTCATAGAAAACGTCACTCCTCTATTGGTAGTTTTGCAACCAATAGATTTGTGACGTTTGTTGGTTTAATGATAATAATTCAGTAGCAATCTAATCCACTAATTAGTTGGCTTCCAATAAACAACATTACCTTTTAACAGTATGGTTCAGCTCACCTTATGCTCAATCCGAAGCTTGTCCGCCACCATCGCGATGAACTCCGAGTTCGTCGGCTTCGACTTCGCGATGTTGATCGTGTAACCGAACAGATGGCTGATGCTATCGATATTGCCGCGCGTCCAGGCAACCTCGATCGCGTGACGGATTGCGCGTTCGACGCGGCTTGGCGTCGTTTTGAACTTCTCGGCAATCGCGGGATACAGAGTCTTGGTGATGGCGCCCAGAATTTCGATGTTGTTGTACACCATCGTGATGGCCTCGCGCAAATATTGGTAGCCTTTAATATGTGCAGGTACGCCGATCTCGTGGATAATGCTCGTTATGTTG
Source organism: Cohnella boryungensis (assembly GCF_042651945.1). NCBI lineage: Bacteria > Bacillati > Bacillota > Bacilli > Caryophanales > Paenibacillaceae > Cohnella > Cohnella boryungensis. The sequence continues at coordinate 59,825 of NZ_JBHSED010000004.1, forward strand.
GCATCCAGATTTTTTGGCTTGCCAATCTGTACGACATTGGAACGGCTGCCGCCGACCAGCGAGGAAGTCGTAACGGCCGCAGCGGCGGGGTTGCCCGCAAGCTGGCGAATCCGATTAGCCAGAACATCCATATCGAACGGCTTGAGTATGTAATAAGAAGCGCCTAGTTGTACCGCACGCTGCGTAATGTTCTCTTGTCCGAAAGCTGTGAGCATAATGATTTTGGGCATGGGCGATAAGTTCATATCCCGCAGCTTCTCCAGGACGCCAAGTCCGTCCAGATGCGGCATAATAATATCAAGGATCATGACATCGGGTACCCTGCGTGTTTCTTCCAGCTGACGGATGACCTCTTCTCCGTTGTACGCCACACCGATGACCGTCATATCATCCTGCTCTTGGATGTACTCTGATAACAAATTCGTGAATTCTCGGTTGTCGTCTGCTAAGAACACTTCAATACGTGGCAATGTCTGGTCCTCCCTTTCTCTGTGCGAGAATAATTTGACGAAAAACGCTCACCGTTTCTCTGCTTAACCGTTTTCGACATCTCCGTAGCGAATTCCTTCTCAGGAATAAAAAAATCTTTATTTTTTATTGAAAATCGAATATAATAAAATATTTGTGTCACAACACGTCAAATGTTGATCGAATTCGTATATTTTCGACAAAGGCGTCTCTTCGACCGAATAAACAAAATCTAAGGCGTTAAACCGCCTTAGAAGTCGTTTGTTCGGGATTTAGCATAATTCCCGCATCCTGCAGCATCCATTCAATAAAGCAGCCATAGCCGGACGAAGGATCGTTAACGAATACATGAGTGACGGCGCCGACCAGTTTTCCGTTCTGAATAATCGGACTGCCGCTCATTCCCTGCACAATTCCGCCGGTTCGTTCTAGAAGCTTGGGATCGGTAATTTTAATGACCATGCCTTTAGTTGCGGGCGAGGATTGCTTGGACACATGCACAATTTCGATATCGAACTTCTCGACCTTTTGCTTATCTACGACTGTCAGGATATGCGCCGGTCCTTCCTTGACTTCCTCCGCGAATGCAACCGACATCGGTTCTGAACGAAAGGAATGCTCCGGGAGCTGGCTCATCTTGCCGAAGATGCCGAATGAAGTATTGCGCTCTACACTGCCCAACGTACGTCCTTCTTTAAGAAAATGGGCCCGTTTCTCCCCTGGCTCGCCGCTTTGACTTTTGTTGATCGAGGATACGCTTGATTGCAGAATTTCACCGCTGCCGACGACGATCGGCGTTTGCGTGTCCATATCGGTAATGACGTGCCCTAAAGCTCCGTACACGCCCTGATCGGGAGCATAGAAGGTTAACGTCCCTACACCGGCAGCCGAATCGCGAATATAGAGCCCCAATCTCCACGCATTATCTTCCGAATCGTAAGCGGGACGAATGATCGTTTTGAATCTTGTCTTGCCCCGCTGCACCGTCAGCTTCAAGGTTTCTCCGTTGCGGCCGGCCGTTTCGGAATACGTCGCGATTTTTGAAATATCGTCGCACCTTTTTCCGTTGATCTCCACAATAAGGTCCCCCAGTCGGAGCTTGGCCTCTTCACCTGGAGATACCTTGGCGTTATCCTTCGTTTGTACCAGATGATGCCCAACGACCATAATCCCTGCGGATTTGACTTTGACGCCGATCGTCTGCCCGCCGGGAATCACCCGCAAATCCGGGATCACCTGAAGGCGAACCGTCTTGAAGGGAATTTTCCCGAACAGCTTGAGCTTCAGATTCGTCACGCCGCTGGCTTTGGGTTGAATGGATAACGGCCGTCTCAGATCCACCTGCACGGAGGCATCGTCGCTGCCGTTCACCGCCGCCACCTGTGGATTCAAGCTTGCGCGGGCATGAACCGGCATCGCGTAATGCAAGGATACCGATTGTCCCTGGAATACGCGGAGCCGGTTCGGGAATTCCGCGAAGTGCTGAAACGGCGCCGAACAGACGGCGATAATCAGCATAAGAACGACTAAGAGACCAATACGGCGTTTCGTGGAGTGCTGCTGGTACAAGTTCTCACGCTCCCTTACAGTCTGAATCGGCTTTCTTGGTCGCCGATAACGTACCTATAAGGTAACCGTGGCTTGCTACTTTTATGTTCCCGAAAAGCTTCCTACTCGGTTGATTTTTCGCGCCGTTACGCGTTTTTTCGGATCTCGGCCAAACTAAGCATTTCTTGCGCATGGTGGCGAGTTTTTTCCGTTACTTCCACCCCTCCAAGCATACGAGCGAGCTCCTCGATTCTTTGCTCTGCGGACAGCTCGGTAACCGATGTCTGCGTACGCGATTTATCCGTCACCTGCTTGTATATTTCATACTGATGATCCGCCATGCATGCGACCTGCGGAAGATGCGTAATGGCGAATACCTGGCAACTGCGCGATAGACGGCTCAGCTTCTCGGCAATCGCCTGGGCCGCCCGGCCGCTGACGCCTGTATCCACCTCGTCAAAGACGAGCACCGGGATTTCATCGATGCGCGCGAAAATCGCTTTAAGCGCCAACATAACACGTGACATCTCGCCGCCAGAGGCGATTTTGGCAAGCGGCTTCGGAGGCTCCCCCGGATTTGTGGAGAGCACGAATTCCGCCGTGTCCGTTCCGGACGAGGAAAGCTCTGCGGCAACTCCCAGCTTAACCTCGAAGACGGAACGCTCCATTTGGAGATCCGTCAGCTCCTGCTCGATCTGCTTGGCCAGTACCCGGGCAGCGGCTCTGCGAATTGCGCTCAGCCGCTCGGCCCTTGCCTGCAAATCAAGGCGCAAGCTCTCTTCCTGGGCGGCGAGCTGTTCAAGCAGTTCCTCCCGATTGTCAAGCTGATCCGCTTCGGCTTTGATCTTATCCCTGTAGTTTATAATTTCTTCGAGGGTCTCCCCGTACTTGCGCTTGAGGCTATGGAGCACGTCCAATCTTTGCTCAATCTGCGCAAGACGCTCAGGATTGAATTCGATGTTATCCTTATAATCGCGCAGCTGATAAACTGCGTCTTCGGCTCCGTAATAAGCGTTCTGAAGCTGATCGACCGCAGGCTGCAGTGGCGCAGGATCGAATTTGACGATATCCTGCAGGCGGGTGAGCGCCCGCGAGATGGCGGAAAGGCCTTTCGTTCCGTAAAGCAGATCGTAAGCCTCCGTTACTGCTTCCGCAAGCTTCTCCGCATGGGTTAGTTTGCGTCGTTCGTCGGCAAGAGATTCATCTTCTCCCGGCTTTAGTCGGGCAGAGGCGATCTCATCCAGCTGGAACCGATACAGATCCAGCATCTGCATGCCTTGGCGGGACTTCTCTTCCAGTTCCCTGCGCTCTTTGCTGACGCTCTGATACTGCTGGTATACAGCCCTGTAGGCAGTCTTGTCTTCGCGGATATCCTCGCCTGCGAACAAGTCGAGCCATTCCAAATGCTTGTCGGTTTTGAGAAGCGACTGATGCTCGTGCTGCCCGTGAATGTTGACGAGATGCTCTCCCACCTCCTTGAGCATCGTCAAGGTCACGCTTTGTCCGTTGATTCGCGCGGAAGACTTGCCGTGCGCCAGAAGCTCGCGCCGAATCAGCAGCGTCTCATCGCGGTCGGCCTCGATGCCCAGCCGCTGCAGCGTATCCCACACCGGATGGCCGATGCCCAGATCGAATACCGCTTCAATATCCGCCTTATCGCAGCCATGGCGAATCATATCCGCCGAGCCCCGGCCTCCTGCGGCAAGCGTCAACGCATCGATGACGATTGATTTGCCGGCTCCGGTCTCTCCGGTAAGAACGTGAAAGCCTGGATGAAAGGTCACGCCAACCTTTTCGATTACTGCCAGATTATGAATGGATAACTCCCGAAGCATAGTCAGCCTCCTGATCCTCGACCAAGTCTCGTCAATGCCGTGTCACTGCATCATTTCGTTAATTTTCTTCAACACATTTTCTCCGTGGCTTTTGGTCCTGCAGATAATCAATGTCGTATCGTCGCCTCCGATGGTGCCGATAATTTCGGACCAGTCCATCCCGTCAATCAGCGCCGCTATCGTGCCCGCCGTTCCGGGCAGGCATTTCAGCACGACGAGATTTTCCGCCGACTCCGCCCCCAGATAATGATCCAGCAGCGCCCGCTTCAGCTTGTGGGCGGGATTGTAACGTTGATCCTGAGGCATCGAGTACTTGTAATGTCCGTCCTCCAACGGGACTTTAATCAACTGCATCTCCTTAATATCGCGCGATACCGTCGCTTGGGTCACTTGCATTCCCTCCAGGCCGAGCGCCTCGACAAGGTCCTCCTGTGTCTCGATTTCCCGCGCGCTGATTAACTCACGGATTTTGCGTTGACGTTGACCCTTCATTCCTCGCCATCCTCCACTTTGAAACGCACAATTTTTATTTGTTGCTCTTGCGGGAGAACCATCAAGATTCCCTCGCAATCCGGGAACATTAGCGCATAGACGAGCAGACGTTCGCGCAATGCGCTTGCCGTCCATTCCATGCGCTGTCTCGCCCGATCAAGCTTCACCAAGTAATACTTGCTTTCCTTCGCAGCCAGATAATCGAAATAAAGCCGCGTAGGCATAGACGGCTGGCCGTCCACTGCGACGCGAAGGGGTATCCGATGCTTTCCGGACAGCACCTCGTAATCGAATTCGCGAAGCAAGCGCACGATATCGTCCTCTTCCACGCCTCCCGCGGCCGCCAGCTGGCGCAATCTCGAACCCGGGGGCTCATGAAGCCATCGATCGAGCCGCCTCAACACCCACCAGCCCATAATGCTCGCCGCCGCTAGCATAATGATCCAATCTCCTACCCTGTCCATCACTGGCCTCCCGAACCTTGTCGTTACGGAATACACGCGGGTCGGACATGCTGTTCGTTCTTTTAACTTTCGAGATCGGCGGCCGTTATTCCTCTTTGACAGCTAAAAACCCGAAGCGCCCGAGCCCGCCCGGTTCGATTTCTCCGGCCGTTCTTCGGCAGCTCCGGGTCAACCGGCGATAGGGTATGTCCTTCCTGCTCCTCGCTATGACGGCGAACGGCGGAAGGTTTGATTGGCCTCTTGCACGACTTGCTCAGCCAGGCTTTCCAGCTTCTGAGCTGTAAGCTCCGACAAGGAATCCTTGGAATGCGCAAGCTGCCAGCAAGCCAGAAACTCGATGTTTCCTTCTCCGCCGGTAATCGGAGAGTATGTCAGTCCCCGCAGCTCAAAGCCAAGCTCTTGCGCGGCACTCAACACCTCTCTTAACACCTGGGCGTGCACCGCCGGATCGCGGATAACGCCCGACTTGCCGACGTGGTCCCGCCCGGCCTCGAATTGAGGCTTGATCAGGGCAACCGTCGTTCCTCCGGAGGCAAGCATCGTAGCCAATACGGGCAAAATCAGCTTAAGCGATATAAAGGAAACATCGATCGTCGCGAAGCTGGGCTGCGGGCCTTCTAGACGCTCGGGAGTCATATGGCGAAAATTCGTGCGCTCCATTACCTGCACGCGCTCGTCCTGCCGCAATGACCAATCCAATTGGTTGTAGCCGACGTCGACCGCGTAGACGCGCTTCGCCCCATGCTGCAGAGCGCAATCCGTGAATCCGCCCGTCGATGCGCCGATATCCAGCACCGTAGCCTCTTTCAGCTCCAATTCAAAATGCTTGATCGCCTTCTCCAGCTTTAACCCGCCTCGGCTGACATAAGGGTGTACCGAGCCCTTAACGACAATCGCGGCATCGCGGGGCACCTTCGTTCCCGCTTTCTCTACGCGCTCGGCGCCGATGAACACAAGGCCGGCCATAATAGCGGCTTTGGCCTTCTCCCTGCTTTCGAAGTAGCCTTGCTCAAGAAGCAGTACATCCAGGCGCTCTTTAGTTACGGTCGTCTTCTCCATCAGGTCGCCTTTTGCCTCTTGCGCACGGTAAGGGAAGCCAGGCGCTTGGCGATTTCCTCGGCGGTCAAGCCGACTTGCTCGCGCTGCTCCTTGATTGTGGCATGCTCCACGAAAATATCCGGTACGCCCGCAAGATGCACCGACGCAGGCTGTACGCCCTGCAAGGCGTAAAATTCCAGAATCGCGCTGCCCAGACCGCCCTCAATTGCTCCTTCCTCCAGAACCATAAGCGGAATGCGCTCTTTGGCAAGGGACAGCAGCATCTGCTTATCCAACGGCTTTACAAAGCGGGCATTCACGACTCGCACGTTAATGCCCTCGCGCTTCAACAACTCGGCGGCCTCTTCTGCCACCTGCACCATCGGACCAATCGCCAGAACTGCGGCGTAGTCTCCTTCGCGCACGATGTCCCAGGTGCCGATCTCGACGGCGGACATCCGCTCGTCGAACGGGACGCCCGTTCCCGCAATTCTCGGGTAGCGCACGGCAATCGGACCCTTCTCGTATTCGATTGCCGTTTTCATCATATTCCGCAGCTCATTCTCATCCTTAGGCATCATGATCACCATGTTCGGAATGTGCCGCAGGAACGCAATGTCGTATACGCCTTGATGGGTTTCGCCGTCAGCTCCTACGAAGCCCGCCCTGTCGATAGCGAATACCACGTTCAGGTTTTGTCGGCAAATATCATGCACCACCTGATCGTATGCACGCTGCAGGAAGGTCGAATACACCGCAAACACCGGCTTCAATCCCTCCATCGCCGCAGCTGCAGAGAAGGTAGCCGCATGCTGCTCCGCGATGCCGACGTCAAACATCCGATCCGGAAAATGCTCGGCGAATTTCAGCAAGCCGGAGCCCCCGGGCATCGCCGGCGTGACCGCCACGATACGGCGATCCTGCTCAGCAAGCTCAATCAGCGTATTGCCGAATACCTCCGTGTACATCGGAGGTCCGACAGGCTTAACGACCTGACCGGATTCAATCTTATACGAGCCCGTAACCCCATGCCACTTGTGCGAATCGGCCTCCGCGGGGGAATAGCCCTTGCCCTTGGTCGTCAGTATGTGCACAAGCACGGGTCCGTCGATCTGATCCGCCTGCTTGAAGGCCTCCATCAGCTTGCCGATGTCATGCCCGTCGACCGGTCCGAAGTATTTCAGCCCGAATTCCTCGAACAGCATCCCGTCCGGCGCGACCAAGTATTTCAAGCTGTCCTTGACCCGATCCGCCGTGCGGGCCAGCTTTCCGCCAATGGCCGGCACCTTGCGCAGCAGCCAGTCCAGCTCGTCCTTGGCCTTGCGATAGATTTTCTCTGTCCGAACCTTGCCCAGATAGTTATGGATCGCGCCTACGTTCGGAGCGATGGACATCTCATTGTCGTTGAGCACTACCATCAGCTTGCGTTTCTCATGGCCGATGTGGTTGAGCGCTTCCAAAGCCATTCCTCCGGTAAGGGCGCCGTCTCCGATGACGGCGATCACGCGATTGGAATCGCCTTTCAGATCGCGCGCCACAGCCATGCCTGCCGCCGCGGACAAGGACGTGCTGCTATGGCCGGCTTCCCATACGTCGTGCTCGCTTTCGTTGCGTTTGATGAAGCCGCACAGCCCATCCTTCTGCCGCAGCGTATCGAAACGATTTTGCCGTCCGGTCAGCATTTTGTGCACGTAAGCCTGATGACCGACGTCAAAAATGAATTTGTCGCGCGGACTGTCAAACAAATAATGCAAAGCCAGCGTCAGCTCCACGACTCCCAGATTCGGCGCCAGATGCCCCCCCGTCGAAGACAGCTTTTGAATGAGAAAATGTCGAATTTCTTCAGCAAGCTGAGGAAGCTCGGGCAGCGATAGTTTTTTTAAGTCGGTTGGACTGTCGATTTGCTTGAGAAGCAAGTCATGTTCCCCGCTTTCCCCACTTAGATATTACGGCTATTATACCATATCCCGAAAACAATGCCCAAATGCGCTCCCGTTAACGGCTCGCCGGATACGGGCACATAAAAAGTCCCGTTCAAAGCCGCACGCGCCAGCCGCGCGCGACCCGAATCGGGACTTTCTTTTCAGGAAGCCGCGAATTAATGATCCCTGTCCAGCAAATATTTCGCAATCTCCAGCAGCCGATCCGGCTTGACGAAGCCCGCCTCCAGCAGCGTTGCCGCAGCTTTGTCGGTAAGAGCGGATACGCGGCTGCGGCTTTCGTCCAAGCCAAGAAGATAAGGATAAGTGACCTTCTGCTGCCGCTCGTCACTCTTGACCGGCTTGCCCAGCTTGTCCTCGGTTCCCGTCAAGTCGAGAATGTCATCCTGAATTTGGAAGGCAAGACCGACATAATGCCCGAAGCGGCCAAGCGCCTCCAGCTGCCGGTCGTCCGCTTCAGCGGCGTGTCCGCCCGAACGAAGCGAGAACGCAATCAGATCGCCCGTCTTATGCAGATGAATAGCTTCCAGCTGCTCCAGCGAAGTTGTGCCCTGCTCTCCGAGCATATCCAGCACCTGCCCGCCGACCATCCCCTGCAAGCCCGCATACTGCGACAGCTCGCGGACAACCGCCAGCACCCGCTCCGCAGGCACGCCCGATTTCGCAGCTTCCGATACGACATGAAAGGCATGGGTCAGCAAGCCGTCTCCCGCCAGAATCGCCATCGCGTCGCCGTACACCTTGTGGTTGGTCAACCGTCCGCGGCGATAATCGTCATTGTCCATTGCGGGAAGATCGTCGTGAACCAACGAATAGGTATGGATCATTTCGACCGCGCAGGCAAAATGCAGCGCCCGATCCGACGCCTCCGCCTGTCCCGCGACGGCTTCCGCCGCCGCCAACGCCAGAATCGGCCTAAGCCGCTTTCCTCCTGCCAGCAGCGAGTAGTTCATCGCTTCGCGAAGCTTGTCGGGAATGATCCAATCAGGCGAAAATACGCTCTGGAGCGCAGTTTCAACTTTAAGCCTCTGTTGCTCTAAGTAAGTATGTACATCCACCGAAGTCTTCACGTCATTACCCCTCTGCCTGATCGAAATCCAAAGCCGGTCTTATGCTTCTTCCTTCCCCGCGGCGAACGGCTTGCGCTGAAGTCCGGCTTCGCCCTCCACCAGCATCTCGATGCGACGCTCCACCTGCTCCAGCTTCTGTCCGCACAGGCGGGAGAGAGACATTCCCTCCTGGAAAAGCTCAATCGCCGTTTCCAGCGGCACGTCCCCGCTTTCCAGCTTGGCGACAATGACCTCCAGCTTCTCCATCGCCAGCTCAAACGTCATCGTCGAAGCGGACTCGTCGGCTGCGGCGCTTTCGGTGCCGTTCGTCTCTTTTTTAGCCATTGTCCTATCCCTCCTCCTGGATTCCCCATACCTGGCAATCCAATTTGCCATCGGTCAGCCGCACATGGATGCGGTCGCCCGGCTGAACCTCGTTAATCGAACGAATTAACGCCTTCTCCTGCTCGTCATAAGCCAGACTATAGCCGCGAGCCATGACCTTAAGCGGGCTGAGGGCGTCCAGCTGCCGAACGAGCGAACCGAAGCGGCCGCTCTTGTCCCGCGCGATCCCCTTCATCGCCAGCTCCAAGCCTCGCGAAGCGGTCGTGATCCGCTGGCGGGCATGAATGGCTTGCTGACGGGGATTGACGGCGAGCAGACGTCCCTCCAGGCGCGATAATCGCTCCCGGGCTTTGGCTTGCTCCGTCTTCATCCGATAGTGCAGCGTCTCCGTCAGACGGTCCAATCTCTCCGCCTGCGCAAGCAAGCTCCGGCGCGGCTGCGTGAAATAGGACGAGCGGGCGGCATGCTGCCAGCGCTCTCTGGCCTTGCCAAGCAATGCGCGCAGGGAGCCGGCCATTCGTTGCTCCAGATGGGCCAAGCCCTGCTGAAGCTCCCCGATATGCCTTACCGCAATTTCCGCCGCTGCGGTCGGGGTCGCCGCCCGCAGATCGGCCGCGAAATCCGCGATCGTAAAGTCCGTCTCATGCCCGACAGCGGATATAATCGGGATAACCGAGCCTCGGATAGCCCTCGCCACCATTTCCTCGTTGAAGGCCCAAAGCTCCTCCAGCGAGCCGCCGCCGCGCCCGACGATTAGCACGTCCGCAGCGCCAAGCTCATTCATCGTTCGAATCGCTCTCACGATGGAGGGTGCCGCTCCGGTTCCCTGCACGGAAACGGGATACAGCAGCACATGAACGCCGGGGTTCCGGCGTTCAAGCGTAATCATAATATCGCGAACAGCCGCTCCGGTCGGGGACGTAATGATGCCGACGGTGCGAGGATAACGAGGCAGCTGCCGCTTCGCTTCCGGCAGGAAGAGTCCTTCCGCTTCCAGCTTCCGCTTCAATTGCTCGAAAGCGAGATAGAGGCTTCCGATTCCGTCCGGCTGCATGGACGTTGCGTAAAATTGATATTGGCCGTCTCGCTCGTAGACCGAGATTCCCCCGCGCGCCAGCACCTTCATTCCGTTTTTCGGGGAGAACGGCAATCGCTGATTGTAGGATGCGAACATAATACACTTCAGCTTCGCATTCTCGTCCTTCAAGGTAAAGTACATGTGGCCGCTGGAGTGAAACGTAAAGTTCGAGATTTCGCCTCTCAACCAAATATCCTGAAGTCCGCTGTCGCCCTCCAGCTTGGCTTTGATGAGGCGGTTAATCTCGCGTATGGATAACGCCCGCGCCGGTTCCATCGCAAGGCTCCCTTCCTAGCTCAGAGAACGTTGCGCGGATTTCAGCGTGTTGGCCATTAGCATCGTGATAGTCATTGGGCCTACGCCACCGGGTACCGGCGTAACCCAGCCGGCTACGTTCAGAACGTCGTCGAAATCGACATCTCCGCATAGCTTGCCGTCAGGCAGCCGGTTCATGCCGACATCGATGACAACCGCTCCCGGCTTCACCCATTCCTTCTTCACAAGCTTGGCGACTCCGACGGCCACCACGAGGATGTCGGCCTGACTCGCCATCTCCGGCAAGTTCGGCGTACGGGAATGACAGATCGTGACGGTCGCGTTCTCGCGCAGCAGCAGCATAGACACCGGCTTGCCAACGATGTTGCTTCGGCCGATGACAACCGCGTGCTTGCCCGCAGGATCGTTGCCCGTTCTCTTCAGCAGCTCGATGACACCGGAAGGCGTGCATGGAAGCAAGGCATCGTCCCCGATCATCAGGTTGCCGACGCTCTCCGGGTGAAACCCGTCCACGTCCTTGTGCACCGAAATCGCGTCGATGATCGCCTTTTCGTGGATATGCTTGGGCAACGGAAGCTGCACGAGAATCCCGTGAACGTTATCCTGTCCGTTATAACGCTCGATCAGCTGCAGAAGCTCCTGCTCGGTCGACTCCGCCGGCAGCCGCACGACCTCCGAGTAATAGCCCAACTGTTCGCACGCCTTGGCTTTATTGCGTACATATACTTGCGATGCAGGGTCCTCACCGACCAGAATGACGACCAGGCCGGGAGTGACTCCCTTTTGCTTCAGCTTTTCAACTTCCAGAATGATCTCCTCGCGAATCGAATCGGAGATTTTCTTTCCTTCAATTAATTGTGCGCTCACAGACGTTCACTCTCCCGAGGTTGGTTTTTCTTCTCTTTCTTTCAACATTCGTCCGAGAACGCCGTTGACGAATTTGCCGTTCTCATCTTGGCCGAAATGCTTGGCCAGCTCGATCGCCTCGTTAATGACCACCTTCGGCGGAACATCCGGTCGATACAGCAGCTCGTAAGCGGCCAGCCGCAAAATTTGCCGATCCACCCTCGAAAGTCGATCGACCTGCCATCCGGTCAGGTAGGCGACTAGCTGCTGATCAAGAAGCTCTTGCTTCTCCTGCACGCCTTGAACCAGCTCGCGCGTAAAGGCGTCAATCCCTGCCAATTCGGCGACATCGGTCCCAATCTCATTTTCTTGGCGAGCCTCGTCCATCAGCGTATTCACCGCTTCAAGAGCGGTAACGCCGTTCATCTCGATCAGGTACAAGCTCTGTACCGCAATTTCTCTTGCCATTCTGCGCTTCATGAGTCCCCCCGCGTTTCTTGTCGTAGAAGCAAAAAAACCCATGAGCATCTTTTCCTTGGGAAACCGCGGAGCTAACGCACGCTCCGCCGCACCTGTCCGGGCAAGAACATTCACAGGGATTATCGCGACCAAGGCCAACGGTCCGTTACCCATTCCGTCAATCTATCCAACGGAAATAGCGGTCCCCGCCGTTCGTCCTTGTGTTTGCCAATCCAATAACCGATGCCAATGAGCAAAGCGAAGAACAGCATATCCCAAAATCCGAATATCAAATAAACGATGCCGAACAGGAAACCTGCCGCGATCCCCGCGATTCTGCCGCCGTAGGATTCCAGCCATAACTTCCACACAGGCGGTTCCCTCCCTATTCTACACGGCTCTTAAAGGTAGTAGGCGCTTGCGTGACATTCGCGATAAATACCGACACTTCGGCAACCGGAATACCCGTCGCTTCCTCGACCTGCTGCGAAACCGTGCGCTGCATCTCTTCGGACATTGCCGGAATGGAGCCTTCTCCTTCGACGAAAGCCCGAATCAGAATGCCGAGTCCAGCCTCCGACACTCTCACGCGCGCGCGCAAATCCTTGACGCCTCGTGTACGCGAAGCCGCTTTAAGCGCAAGATTCTCCACCGTTTCCACCGATATGCGAATGTCGCCGTGCTCCGTCCGCTGATTGATCGAGGGCGAGGAATTGCCGTCTCTGCGAATGGAGACCACGAACAAGCGAAGACTGATCAGCAGCAGCACAATCGCCGCTCCGATGACAGACGCTTGCACGGCGCGCACATCGCCGGTGAAATCGGCAACGACTTCCATCAGCCACTTCTCGGAGAAGCCTCCGCTCGCAGCCACGATCGCAACGATGGAAGCCGCCGCGATTGCCAAGCTATATAGAAATAGCAGCAGCCTGTCCAACACTTTAATCACGTTAGCCCCTCCTGTTTCCCGATTGGAAATGAAAATGTCCTCCATGATCGCGAAAAGGCCTCTGCGAGAGACATCCCGAAGGATACTCTCGCCAGAGGGCCGCCATCCGCTGACCGGAGCTATTGCCGTTTACCGCAGAAAACCGAGGGCGGTTGCGCCTTATCGGACGCGTGCGTGGGATTCGTCCTCTTCGGGCTTATCGCCCGACTTGAAGTGAACGTCGTGAATATGAACGTTAACCTCCACCACGTGAAGTCCGGTCATCGATTCGATCGAGCGTTTGACGTTGCGTTGAATTTCAGTTGAAATTTCCGGAATTTTCCGGCCGTACTGAACGATTACGGACACATCCACCGCAGCTTCCCGCTGTCCGACCTCTACCTTGACGCCTTTAGACAGATTTTTGCGTCCGAGCAGCTCGGCGATTCCTGAGGAAAGGCCGCCGCTCATGCCGGCCACGCCGTCCACCTCAACGGTGGCGAGTCCCGCGATCACTTCAATGACCTCCGGCGCGATCTCGATAGTGCCCAAATCCGTTCTTTCGTAATCCGGGGCTACCAATTCCATTGCGCAGTTCCACCTCCATATCCCGGACCTATTCATGTAAGTCCGAGCATTCGCCTTCACTACTTATAAATATAGCATTCCCGGATTATTATGACAAACGCTTGGCCTGATTTCATCCGGGAACGTGAATTGTCGAGCGTTGCTATTCGTTGAAGATGTCGTTCTCCTCAAGGAACTTGATATCGAACGTCCCCTTGTTGAACAACGGATGATTCATCAGCTTGAGATGGAAGGGAATCGTCGTCTTCACGCCCTCGACCATAAACTCGCTGAGCGCCCGGCGAGTCCGTGCAATCGCTTCTTCGCGGGTAGGAGCCCACACGATCAGCTTCGCTACCATGGAATCATAGTGCGGAGAAATCGTGTATTGCGGATACACGGCGCTGTCCACGCGCACGCCAGGACCTCCCGGCGGCAGATAAAATCCGACGCGTCCGGCAGAAGGCATAAAGTTGCGCTCCGGATCCTCCGCATTGATCCGGCATTCGATCGCCCATCCGTCGAATCTGACATCCTCCTGCTTGAATGAGAGAGGAGCCCCTTCGGCAATGGACACCATTTCCCGGATCAGATCGATTCCTGTAATCATTTCGGTTACCGGATGCTCTACCTGAATACGGGTATTCATCTCCATGAAATAAAAGTTATTGTCGGGTCCGAGCAAATATTCAATCGTCCCGGCGCCCGAGTAGTCGACCGCGCGCGCGGCCCTGACGGAAGCCTGGCCCATTCGCTCGCGCAGCTCGGGGGTCATAATCGCGCAAGGCGCTTCCTCTACGAGCTTCTGACGGCGGCGTTGGACGGAGCAGTCCCGCTCGCCCAGATGGACGACATTGCCGTGCTTGTCGGCAATAATCTGAATTTCTACGTGCTTCATGCCCGTCAGGTATTTCTCCAGGTATACGCCGGCGTTGCCGAAAGCCTTCTCCGCTTCCTGCTGCGCAGTCGTGATTTCCCGGACGAGCATCTCCTCGTTGTCTGCGATGCGGATGCCGCGCCCGCCGCCGCCGGCCGTAGCCTTGATAATGACCGGATATCCGATCTCGCGGGCGACGCGGATCGCATCGTCAAGGTCCTCAAGCAAGCCGTCGGAGCCCGGAATAACGGGAACGTCGGCGTCCTTCATCGTCTGCTTGGCAACCGCTTTGTCCCCCATCCGGCTGATGGCCTCGGAGGAAGGACCGATAAACGTTATATTGCAAGATTCGCAGATTTCCGCGAAATCGGCGTTTTCGGAAAGGAAGCCGTAGCCCGGATGAATCGCGTCGCACTCCGTCAAGGTCGCAACGCTCATAATATTCGTCAGGTTGAGATAGCTGTCCTTCGTCGCGGTAGGACCGATGCAATAAGCCTCATCGGCCAGACGCACGTGCAGCGCCTCTTTGTCCGCTTCGGAATAGACCGCCACGGCGGTAATCCCCAGCTCGCGGCAAGCGCGTATAATCCGCACCGCGATCTCGCCTCGATTGGCGATGAGTATCTTGTTAAATTTCAAAGCGTAGTCCTCCTCGGGCTTATTCCGGCTTTACTAGGAATAGCGGTTGGCCGAATTCGACAAGCTGTCCGTTCTCCACGAGAATGTCCACGATCTCTCCCTTGATTTCCGCCTCCAGCGGGTTCATCAGCTTCATCGCTTCCAGAATGCACACGACCGTCTTATCGGATACCTTGTCGCCGATGTTCACGAATGCAGGAGCTTCCGGGGACGGCGAGCGGTAGAACGTGCCCACCATCGGCGACACGATGCGATGCAGATTGGACGTGTCGGCTGCAGGTGCTTTCGCCGGCGCGGCCGGCGCTTCCGGAGCAGGTACGGCCGGTTGCGCTTGCGGCAAGTATGTAGTAGAAAAGGAAGGCGTTTGCACATTGACAACTTCTGTGCGGCCCGGCTTGCGAATCGACAATCGCATGCCCTCGTTCTCAATCTCTAATTCGTGCACGGTGGTTTGGTCTACCAATTTGATCAATTCTTTGATTTCGCTTAACTTAAACATCTCGGTCACTCCTTGATTCGGGATTCCCCGTCTGAGGAAAGCACGCGTTCGAAGATGAGGCTTGTTCGAACCCACAACGAAGTTATTATACCATAATCGGTTGAAATGGAAAGAGTTACGCTTTCTCGGCCTTTCGCGTCCTCCCGAAGACGCGCGAAGGAGGCTTCCCGGAAGCGAACATATCGCTTCTGCTTCCGAGAGAGCCCCCGACGGGTTTGTTCGTCGCCAAGCATGAGCCTTACTGCACGTACTGCACCGTTACCCGGTCAGGCGTGACATTCAGTTCCTTCGTCGCCATGTCGAGAATGCCGATCGCTTGTTTTTTCTCCAGCTTGTCGCTCAGCACGATCACCTTGAAGTTCGTATCCACTTCGGATACGACGGCGTTATCGAAGTCCTGAAGCAGCTTTTCCTGAAGGCTGGTGATTCTGGAATCGATGTCCTCCAGACGATTCAATTCCTCTGCCGCCGAGGCGGCCTCTTCCTGGCTTACCTTCGTGTTTCCGATAATGGCGCTCAGCTCTTCGGCATGCTTGCTGACCTTTGTTTGCTGCTCCAGCGCGAGCTGATCTAGCAGCTCGTTGCCCTTGGCGTTGGCAATGCCCTTAAGCACCTCCTGATCCTCCGGCGACAGACTTGCGTCGCCCCCCGTGCCCTGTACGCCTTCGGCAGCCTGCTGGCCGGACTTCCCGCCAGTCTCCACGCCAGTCAGCTCATCCGTCATCTGATCGACCTCCGTTACGCTGATGCCTTCCTCGTTCGAGGCCGAAACCTTGCCCGCGTTATCGATAAGCTGAGATGCCTCCGAGCCGCCGACGCCGTTCGTTGAAGGCGCATCCTCCGTAAACAAGTAATAGGCCGACAAAATCACCATCAGGCTAAGCATCGATACGAGCCATATCGTTTGGCGTTTGTTGTTCATTGTTCCATTCCTCCCGAAAATATCATTATTTGAGCCACGGTTCATGCTTTACGCGGCACGACCGAGATGCGGTGAATCGGAACGTCCAGCCCGCCGGATACGGCCTCCGCCACAAGCTTGCGCACCGTGGCGTTCTCCGCGCCTTTGGCGACGATCATCACGCCGCGAATTCGCGGCTTCAGCTTCTTGACGATGATCGGCGACTGAACCCCGGAGGAAATCTCATAAAGCACGACCTGCCCATCCTTGGATATGTCCGTGATGTGCCGTTTCGCCCCATTGCGGTCTGTCTCATCCGTAATGGTCTGCATCTGCTTTTCGTTAAGCTGAACGACCGTTTCTTCCGTGGAATCGACCGTGACGAGAACATCTACCGTGCCCACGCCGACGATTCGCTCCAGCATCTCCTTTAGTCGGCCCTCGAATTCCGCTTCTATGTCCGAGAAGGGAGAAGAGGCTTTGTCGTCCCCGCCGCCGAGGAACGCTTCCTGCTGCGGAGCATCCTGGTCATGGGGCGGGGAAAGATCCGGAGACTTGGCGGGGTCCACCGTTTTGACGTTCATCAGGGAGGCCGCCAGCAGCATGGCTGCGCCAAGCAGCCCGATCAGCACCAGCCACCGGAAAGCCTTTACCCTTCTCTGTCCCCCGGAGCCTCCGCCGATGAAGCTCTCAAGACGCTGCAGCCAATTCGCCATGACACACCTCCCCGCCTTATTTTTTGCGCTCTTCGCCAGATACGCTCCCGTCTGGCAGGCGCACGTCCACAGCGCCAACCGAAAGTCCGAAGCGGCTAGCGATCAGAGCCGATATCCTCGACCGCGTCTCCCGGTCAAGCTCCAGCTTCTCCGAGCCCTCCTTCGACGAGAAGGCTTGCTCTGCTTCTGCCTCCGAAGGCGCATCTCCTGCCTGCTTGCTCTCCCAGCCAACGTCCTCGATGCGAATATCGACATCCGCGACGGCCTCCACCGCAAGCGATTCGGGCCCGGATCGCCTCTCCTCCGGCTTTCCCGCAGCGGATGCCGGCTCAAGCTCAACCGTCACGCCGGCAACCGTCAACGCGCCGTCCATATCCCGCTCCAGGCCTACAACCACCTTGCGCACGGAGCGCTGCTCCGATCGCTCCACTTCGTTCTTGATCTCCGCTTCGAGCCTCGCCGCCGCAAGCCGTTCAGCCTGCAAACGATGCCCGTCGCGAAGCTTCTCGCCTTCGGCTTCTATGAGCGCCAGCTCGTCTGCCGATCGTCCCGGCGTCTTCCCGACCGACTGCAGCCCTTCCGCCAATCGATCGCCGATATCGCCTTTGATCCAGTTCATGATCGGGGTCGCCACGGTCATGAGAATGAACAGCCCGGCCACCAATCGCACGTAGCGCTGCATCGTCCGGTTCGGCAGAAGCAAATCGATCAGCGCGGCCAGCAGGATAACCGCGATGACCTGGCGAAGCCAACCCGAAAGTCCGTCCATTAAGCCCATCCCGAGCTCCTCCTCGTCAGCGGATCATCAGGGCGGCATTGCCTGCGGTCAGGATAATCGTGACGGCCAGGAAGAACATCAGCCCGACCGAAGCCAGCGCGGCGAACACATAGATCAGCGTCTTGCCGATCGTCTGCAGGCAATGCACGATCGGCGTGTTGCCCAAGGGCTGCATGACCGCGCCCGCCACGTTGTAGATCAGCGCCAGCGTCAAAATCTTCAGGGCCGGAAAGGCGCACAGGAACAGCAGAACGATGACTCCGGCGAGACCGACCGCATTTTTGACAAGCAAGCTGGCCGACATCACGGTGTCCGTAGCATCCGAGAACATCTTGCCGACCACCGGCACGAAATTTCCCGTGACGAACTTGGCCGTCCTTAACGCCACCCCGTCCGTCACCGCCCCGGTCGCGCCCTGCACCGACAGCACGCCGAGAAAGACCGTCAGCAGCACTCCGAGCAAGCCAACGCCTACGTTGCGAAGCAGATTGGCGAGCTGCGTCGCCTTGTAGCGTTCCGTGATCGCGCTAACCAGATGAAGCACAGCCGAGAAGAACAGCAGCGGGAACACCACGAGATGGACAATCGTCCCCACCGTGTGGATCATGAACACGATCAGGGGGTGGAGCACCGCAACCGAGGTTACGCCCCCCGTTCCCGCCAGGAGCGTGAGCAGCAGAGGCACCATCGCCATCATGAACTGCACCATGCCGGCGATGGCTTCTCCCGCGTAAGAGGTCGCCGCGCGAAAGCTGTTGACGGCCAGAATAATCAACACCATGTAGGCGATGCCGTAGGCCACCTTGCTGACGGCGTTGCGTTCAAACGCGCTCTGCATCGTTTCAAGCAGCATTGTAAAAACCGTCAGCAGAACGATCGTCACGAGCAGCTTGCCGCTATACAGCACCTCGTGGAGGAAAAACTTAGCAAGCCCAACCAACGCCTGCTGCGCGCTCCAGCCTTCTCCATCGGGGAACATCAGCTGCCGAAGCTCCGGAAGCTTGCCCTCGGGGAAATAGCCGCCATACTCCGCCTTTAGGTCGTTCCAGTACTGCTGGATCCGTCCCAGCTCGACTTCCTCGCTTTGCTGCTTCGCAAGGTCGTCCGATATGCGACTTGAATCGGGAGAGCTCGGGCTTGCGAAGGCGGTTGCGGCTCCTCCGAGCGCGACTCCTGCCAGCAAGAGCAACAGAAGGATGAACCGGCTTTTCCAGCTCCCGCCAACCTCCGCACCCATCCGTATTTTCCCCGCCGTCATAAGCCGCCTCCTCATCCCGCATCCTCAGGCCGGCAGCAAATTCAGCACCGTTTCGACGATGACGCTGATGATAGGCACCGCCATGACGAGAATGAGCATTTTTCCGGCAAACTCGATTTTCGTCGCAACGCTTTCCAGACCCGCATCCCGCACGATCTGCGCCCCGAACTCCGCGATGTAGGCAATTCCGATAATTTTCAGCATCGTTTTCAGATAGACCGAGGGGATGCCCGAGCGATCGGCCAGCTCCTCCAGCACCGAAACGACGTCATCGATCTTGCCGACGAATGCGAGGAATATCGCTACCCCGACGAATGCGGCAAGCAAGTAGGCGAACATCGGCTTTTGCTCCCGAATGACGAGGATCAGCACGGTTGCCAGGAACCCGATTCCGACTATCTGGAGAATATCCACCCGCTTCACCTGCTTGCTCCGTATGAATGAGCCCTTACTGGAACAGGAAAATTGTCTTGATCTCCTGGAACAGGTCATTCAGCATGCGAACGACCATGAACAGCACGACAACGAACCCGATCAACGTCACCCAATGCGCCATATCTTCCTTGCCCATCTGCTTCAACACCGTATGAATCATCGCCACGATGATGCCGATGCCGGCGATTTGGAAAATGGTGCTGATGTCGATGTTCATCGCTATGGCCTCCTAAATGATTCGCCGAACTCCCGTCACGCCGCCGTGTTCGCACGCTGTCAAATCATCAGAATGACGATAAGCGCGGCTGCGAGCATCCCCAAGCTGCGGCTCAGCTTCTCGTATTTGCGTTGATCCTCGCGAGCCGCCGCCTCTTCCGCCTGAAGCTGGAGCGCGGCGAGCCGAAGATGCTTAAGCTGGTCCTCCCTGCCGCTCCCTCCAAGGATAGCTCCCAGCCTTAGCGCGGCCTCTTTCTCGGGAAGCTTCATCGCCGTCGAAGGCCAGCCCGAATGAATCGCCCTTTCCCAGCATTCGCGCACCGTGGCCCCGGAATCCGCCGATTCGCCCTCCAATGCAGCCGCGATGTCCGCGAACATCCGGGACAGAGGAGGCGCAGCGATCGATGCCAGTCGGCGAAGCGCTTCGGGCAGCGGGGTCTGTCCGTAGCCGATCTCGGTTTCCAGACGCTGGAGCGCATGAAGCAGCTCGCGAATCTGCCTGGGCCTTGCGGCGTAACGAGCGGATTGAACAAGACCGAGCATTGTTCCAGCGAACAATACAAGAAGCACCCCGATGAACTTCATCCTCCTCCGCCTCCTTCGCCGCAAGCCCCGTTAGGCGAGCGAATGACCGGCATCGGCCTGGATTTGCTTCTCGCCGGCTCGCAAGCGTCCGGCCGGACGCTCGCTCCCGTGAGAGACGCCTCTTCGCCGGGCGCGTCTCTCGGCAGGGCGCCGAAAGCTCTGGCCGCATACGGCGACAGAGCCTGCCCGGCTTCTTTCCCTGACACGATACGATGCTCTACGCGCTCCTCTCGCTTAGACAGAAACACATAAGCGCTGAATACGCCTTCTGCGGCCAACCGGGCCAATACCGGCCTCGCCAGCACATCCGCCAGATCCGACGCATGCGCAGTGGCAAGCACGCGGACGCCGGCATGAATGGCCTCTCGAATCGCTTCGGCATCCTCCGGCCGGCCGATCTCGTCGACTACAAGCACTTCGGGAGACATCGACCTGAGCATCATCATCATGCCTTCCGCCTTCGGACATGCATCCAGCACATCGCAGCGAGGGCCCAGATCGAAGCTCGGCACGCCGTTCTGGCAGGCGGCGATTTCCGACCGCTCGTCGATAATTCCGACCTTGCGGCTGCCCCAGCCCCTTGCGGCCGAATGATGCCATTGCCCTGTACTGATGCATCGCGCAAGATCGCGAATCAGCGTCGTCTTGCCTTGCTGCGGCGCGGAGACGACCAAGGTATGACGGAGGGTCCTGGCCTGATAATCCAGCAAACCCGGCAGCACCTGAGCGCCGAAGCCGGGGCGTTCCCTCGCGATTCTTACGTTAAAGCCGGCAATATCCCGCAAGTGCGACACAGCGCCTCTGTCCAGCACGGCTCTGCCCACCAGTCCGATTCGATGACCCCCTGATACCGTAACATAACCTCTGCGAAGCTCTTCCTCCATCGCATAGATGGAGTGATTGGTAATTCTCTCTAGGAGCGCTCGGCAATGCTCCTTCGTCGGAACGTAAGCCTCCCGGAATTGCTCCGTTAACGATCCGTCCTCCCGAAGAAACGAGTAACGGCTGCCGTAGCCGATCTCCAGCGGACGGTTTTCGCGGATGCGGATTTCTTCCAAATTGTCCTTTGCGACAGGAGGCATCCGTTCGAGCACAAGACGCAAGGAGGTCGGAAACAGCTCCAAGACAGGTTGCGGCAACTGAGCTCCCCCTTTCCGCCGGAAGATGATGATTGCTTTCTCATATGTATGCTTGGACAGCGTATTTATGCCTGCTTGGCCTACCGGCTATTTACGTAGAATCCCGATCAGCAGGCAGCCGACGCCGGCGAGAATCCAGATGAACTTGGAAGGCGAAAGCTTGTCCGCCATGCCGACCAAGCCGACCGTCGTCGTCGCGATAAGTATGAGCGGTCCCACCAAGGCTAGCATCGAATTGACGGCCAACGCCTTCTGAACGTCGTTTAGCCGGAGCATTACGATTGCCGCGGTTAGCTCGATACTTCCCGACATCATCCTGAGCATCGCCATGCTGAAAGCGGCTTTATCCATCGTGTACGCAACCTCCCTCATAGCGTAATAACCGTTCCTTTTTATCTTTATGCGGCTTTCGGCGATAACTTGTCTCCTTCATGCGGCGACGCTTTATTCAAGCTTCACGGGCGAACCGTCGCTCACAATAAGCTGGGCGAATGCATATATTGAATTCGTGAGTTCCACCTTGAAAACAATCGAGGAGAGTTGAATATGCCAACAGTATCTTTGCGTAACGAATGGCCGGAAGCGCTGGCCGATCCGAGCGGACGGAGGCAAGCCAAGCCGCGAACCAAAGGCAGAACGATGATCTTAGACAAGGGCGTCGGCCTGCATGCATTCGAGGACTTACTGGATTTGTCGGGGGAATACATCGATATCGTCAAGCTCGGCTTCGGCACCTCTCCTCTCTATCCGCTGCCGGTCATCCGCGGCAAAATCGATCGGGCCGTCAGGCGGGGGATTACGATTGTTCCCGGCGGCACGCTGCTGGAAGCCGCCGTCCGACTGGACGTCGTGCCCGGGTTTTTCCGTCAGGCGCTTGAGCTGGGCTTCACCGGCATCGAAGTGTCGGACGGTACGATTCAATTGGATCGGAATCTTAGGAGCGAATTGATCGGCGAGGCGAAAAGCTTGGGGCTGCAGGTGTTTACGGAATACGGGAAAAAGCTGTTCGGCTCTCGCATCGACATTGACGATTTTGCCGCAACCGTGCAGCAGGATCTTGCTTGCGGCGCCGATCTCGTCATCGTCGAGGCCAGGGAGTCCGGCAAGGGCATCGGCCTGTTCGACGAACGCGGCGATTGCCGCGACGAGGATCTGGCCCGGATTCGGAGCGCCGTTCCGAATTTGGGACGACTGCTGTGGGAGGCGCCGCTCAAGGATCAGCAGGTTGCGCTGATTCGGGCTCTTGGCCCCGACGTTCATCTCGGCAACATCCCGATGCAAGATGTCATAGCGCTGGAGAGCATGCGCCGCGGCTTGCGCTCGGACACGTTCAGCCTGCAGCGGGTGCCTCATATCGATTACATGATCTAACCGGGCCGTTTGGAGTCCCTCCCTCTCCTTTCCCCATGCCAACAAGCCTCGCGTTCTAAAACGCGAGGCTTGTTCCATATTCTATTTCTATAGCACGGCCTTATCGGGAGTGTGACGTCTTTTGATCTATGGGGAACTGGTGTTGGTCACGCTGATTGTCATTGGACTAGTCGGAAGATCTTCCATCATCACAACTGCAGCCTGCATTTTGCTGATTGTCAAGCTCACGCATCTCGACCGCTACCTGCCCTCCATCGAGCGAAGGGGCATTGAATTGGGGCTGTTATTTCTGACGCTGGCTATTCTCGTGCCATTCGCCTCGGGACGAATCCAGCCCAAGGACATTATAGAAGCCTTCTCCGGCTGGGTCGGCTGGATCGCCTTGATCGGCGGCGCAATCGGCGCTTATCTGAACAGCAAAGGGCTGGAGACGCTCAAGATGGACCCCCAGCTTATCGTCGGGATTGTGATCGGCTCGATTGCCGGCGTCGTCTTGCTGCGCGGAATTCCTGTCGGCCCGTTGATGGCCGCCGGACTGACCGCCATTCTGATCAAGATCGTCCAGCTATTTATCGGCAAATAGAAGGAGGAGCCGCAGGAGGGTTGAATGACTCCCAGGATCCCGCTTGGCGCGCTATTTATAGTTCCGGATTAGTTGTATAACCTGCAATTAATCGCAGGTTGCCCGGCATCTTACTAGATTAGTTACATTTTTACAATTAAATCCGGCGTATTCGCCCGCTTCCGCACAATTCGCACTGAATTTGTTGTAGAAAATACAACTAACATGTCCTCCCCGCCCTGACGCTATTGAATTAGATGTACCTTTTACAATTAGTGAACCCCCAAGCTGCCGAAAACTTCGCTAATGCAGGCGACAACGTCATCGACGGCTTGGACAGAAGATCGCATAGTTCTGCCAAAGGTATGGCCTCTATGGCCTCAATAAAAATAAGCCGGCCGGAAGTCTCTGGCCGACCTGATCTTGCTCACAGCCATCCGGCGAAGCTTCCTTCGCGGACGGTCGAATCTGCACTCCTAGCGGCGTTCGGAAGGTCCGCCGACGAAGGCCGTATCCGCCGTGTCCAGGCCATAGGCGGTATGAAGCGCCTGAATGACCTCCTGCACCGGCCCGGCGGCGATCACGCACGAAACTTTGATTTCCGAAGTGCTGACCATCTTGATGCTCACGCCAACCTCCGAGATCGCTTGGAACATTTTTGCCGCGACGCCGGGGTTCGACACCATGCCGGCTCCCACGATGGAAACCTTGACCAGGCCTTCCTCATAGGTTGTATCGTGATAAGGCACCTCGCTGCGAATGCCGGACAGCACATCCAGCGCGCGTTGACGGTCGTTGAGCGATACCGTGAACGAGAAATCGGCCTTGCCGTCCTGCACGCCGCTCTGAACGATAATGTCGACGTCGATGCCGTTGTCCGCAAGCGCTCCAAACATTTTTGCCAATACGCCCGGTACGTCCGCAACGCCCAACACGCTGATGCGGGCTACGTTTTTGTCCGATGCAATCCCTCTTACGACCATTCCTTGCTCCATTTGCGCATCCTCCCTTACCAACGTGCCTTCATTATTGTTAAAGCTCGACCGTACGACCAAATTCACCTTGTAGTGCTTCGCGTATTCAACAGCTCTTGGATGAAGCACGGCCGCTCCCAGATGAGCCAGCTCAAGCATCTCGTCGTATGAAATTTCGTTAAGCTTCCTCGCGCATTTAACGACGCGGGGGTCTGTGGAGTAGATTCCGTCTACGTCGGTATAAATTTCGCACACATCCGCATGGATCGCCGCAGCCAGCGCAACCGCCGTCGTATCCGATCCGCCGCGTCCAAGCGTCGTGATTTCGCCGTTGTCGGTCATTCCCTGGAAGCCCGCAACGATGACGATATTGCCCTCGTCGAGCGCAGCGAAGATTCGATCCGGAGAGATATCGGTAATTCTGGCCTTGGCGTGCACGGATTCCGTAACGATGCCGGCCTGCCACCCTGTGTAAGATTTCGCTTCATGTCCCAGCTTGTGAATGGCCATGGACAGCAAAGCCACGGAAATCTGCTCGCCCGTCGTCAGAAGCATATCCATCTCGCGCGCAGGCGGATTGTCGTTGATTTCGTTCGCTTTGTCAATCAGATCGTCCGTTGTATCTCCCATCGCCGACACGACGACGACGACCCGGTCGCCTTGCAGCTTCTTGTCGATAATCCGCTGCGCCACCCGACTCATTCGTTCCGTCGACCCGACGGAACTTCCGCCGAATTTCATTACTATCAATGACACCGGTAGTCACTCCCCCAGTCATACTTTCCTAGCCATAAACAAATAACTGCATACAGCATTATATTATAGCATAAGTCTATTGGCCCAAAAATATAAAAAATCCCCGAGTCCGCAAGTTTTTTTTGCGGAGCCCGGAGATTCGAAAAGACATTAAGCGCGCGAGACGTATTTGCCTTCTCTCGTATCGATCGTGAGCACATCGCCTTCGTTGATGAACAGCGGCACCTGCACGTTGAAGCCCGTTTCGAGCTTCGCGCTTTTCGTTGCGCCAGTCGCGGTGTTGCCCTTGATGCCGGGCTCGGTTTCTACGACCTTCAGATCGACGCTGTTCGGAATCGTGATGCCGATCATTTCGCCCTGGTAGCTGGAGATGTTCACGGTCATGTTCTCGATGAGGAAGTTGAGCTCCCACTCCAATTGATCCTTGGTCAGCTCGAATTGATCGAACGTTTCGTTGTCCATGAACGTGTATTCGTTGCCCGAATTGTACAAGTACTGCACGCCGCGGTTTTCTACGTGAGCGCGGACGACGTTCTCGCCTGCGCGGAACGTTTTCTCGACTACGTTGCCGTTGCGCAGGTTTTTGAGCTTGGAGCGCACGAAGGCTGCGCCTTTGCCCGGTTTAACATGCTGGAAGTCCAATACGGAATACAATCCGCCGTCCACTTCGATCGTCAAGCCTGTCTTGAATTCGTTAACAGAAATCACTTAAATACTCCTCCTGTAGAGACACTGCTCCTGATTAGTCCAATTCGATTAACTGCTTGGGCGAGTGCGTGATTACCCGGATGCCCTCGTCGGTCACGACAACGTCGTCCTCGATCCGGACACCGCCGAAGCCGGGGAGATAGATGCCGGGCTCGACCGTTACGACCATGCCGGGTTCCAGCACGTAATCGCCGACCGGCGAAAGTCGCGGCGATTCATGAATCTCCAATCCGATTCCGTGGCCCGTCCCATGGCCGAAATATTCTCCATAACCATACCTTGCGATGATATCTCTCGTCAAGGCATCGCCTTCCTTGCCGGTCATTCCCGGACGAAGATGATCCAAGGCATACTGCTGGGCTTCCCGCACGATTTCGTAGATTTCCTTGTGCTTGTCGTCCGCCTTGCCGACAACCAACGTACGCGTAATGTCGGAGCAATAGCCCTTGTAATAAGCGCCGAAATCAAGCGTCACGAATTCGTTCCTTCCGATTACGCGCTCGCTCGCCACGCCGTGGGGCAGGGCCGAACGTTCACCGGACGCGACGATCGTATCGAACGAGGAGCTTGCTGCGCCGTTGGCCCGCAAGAACACTTCCAGCTCAAGCGCAACCGCGCTTTCGCGGATTCCCGGCTTGATATAGCCCAGAATGTGGTCGAAAGCGCGATCGGCCAGATCGGCCGCCTCCTGCAGGATCGCGAGCTCTCCCTCGTCCTTGATCCCCCTCAGCTTGTCGACGATTCCTTCCGCCGGCAGAAGCCGTGTCGGTTGAAACGTCCGCTCCATTTTCAGGTACGTTCCATAAGCGACATCCTGCTCCTCGAACAGCAACGTCTTCACGTCCCATTCCCGGAGCAGCTCGGACACGGTTGCGTGGATATCCGCTCCGTGCTTGACGATCCGGAAGCCTTGCACCTGCGCGGACGCTTGCTCGGTATAACGAAAATCCGTAATGAAGACGGCTTGATCGGATGAGATTAACGCGACCCCGGAGCTACCGGTAAAGCCTGTCAGATAACGCCGATTGTGCGCCTGAGTAATAAGTATCGCCGCAGCTTCCGTCTTGGCGAGTGCGGCTCTCAGACGCTGAACCCGCTCATTGGGCATCTGATCTTCTCCTCTCTTGCTTGAAACGGCCTATAGTTTCCGCTGTTGTTGTTCTAGTCTTGCAATTGTCCGATATGCCGGCAGAGCGCCTGCAATCCAAGCTCATAGCTCACCGGTCCGAAGCCCGCGATCTGACCGAGCGCGACAGCCGCCGTCACGGATACGTGGCGAAAGGCTTCGCGCTTGTGAATATTCGACAGGTGCACCTCCACGACGGGAAGACCGACAGCGGAGAGCCCGTCGCGAAGCGCATAGCTGGTGTGCGTCAGCGCGCCCGGGTTGATCAGTATGCCGTCATGCTTCCCGTAGGCGGCATGGATGACATCCAGGAGCGCGCCTTCATGGTTGGATTGGAAGAAGGTCAACTCCGCATCCAGCGTACCGGCAAGCTCTCTCAGCCTTTCTTCGATCTGAGCCAGCGTTACGGCTCCATACACGCCGGGCTCGCGAATGCCGAGCATGTTCAGGTTAGGCCCGTTCAGTACCAAGATGCTTGTCATCAAGCTTCGCCTCCCGCATTCCGATCGGCATCGGCCGCAGGGCTGGCCGAGCCAAGTTCATCAGCCATTGTAACATAACGGAGCGTCCAAGAAAATGCTCCTTTGCCAACTTGGAATAACGAGCCCCATGCGCGATCGCGGCGGCAGGCGGCTATACCGCTGGCTGAGGAGAGCCGGTTCCCGACGGCTTCGTCGGCTCCCGATTGGCTTCGTCGTGAAGCTCGAACGCAATACTGTAGCCGATGAACAGCCCCCACATGAGAAACAGGCATAAATCCGTAGCCATGCTATTCCCTCCGATTCGTTTAAGCGGCGGCAAAGCGCCTATATAAGGACCCGCCCAAGCGTATAGAAGCCCCCACCAGCCAGCCCCGAACCAGAGCCCCGGCCAAGGGCCGCGCAGCCGGCGTAGAATTCCAAGATAGATCAGCGCCGCCAGCATGGACATGACAATAAAAGCGACCAGTCCGGCCGCCTGCCAGTAGAGCCCGCCAAGCAGTTTGCGCGGAACGAACGGGTCGAGAAGAAACGCCTGGGATACGTTGGTCAGATGAAGACCCGCAGCCAGCCATCTGGCCAGTCCCCAGATCAGACCGGCGAAGAAGCCGATCTTGATGCTGAACGGCACCGGACGCGTCGGAGCCGGCTCGTTCGCATGTGCGCTGCCCCTCTGCTCCGAGGCGGCGGAATGAGAATGGCGGGCGGCGGCGTTACCTGTATTCTCGGTCGTCATGTTATCCCTCCATTTCCTGCTCTTCTGAATCCCGTGTAGTATTTCCGCGCTCGCGGCAAACTAGTCCAAGGCCGTTCCATTGCCAGTGGCTTTCTAGTGCTATTTCCTGTAAAATAGAACTACTTGGGCGTAGCTAGCGCACACCCAGAGTTATGAGCAAAGCAGGTGACCCGTTATGTCCAATCCATCCCCATCCGTCTACGGCGGACAGGCTGTAATAGAAGGAGTCATGTTCGCCGGGAAGCACGTTCACGTCACGGCCGTGCGGCGCAAGGATCGCCAGATTACATTCCTCGAGGTGCCGAAGAAGCCGACGCCCGTGCTGAATGCCATTAAGAAAATCCCTTTCGTTCGGGGCATTATCGGAATTGTCGAATCCGCCGCCAAAGGCTCGCAGCACTTGACCTATTCCGCAGAAGCTTACGCCGAGGACGAGGCCGGCCCGGAGGAGGCCGCGAAGCCCAAGGAGAAGGAGCGCTGGAATCTGACCATGATTTTAGGCGTAGCCGTTGTGGGCATCCTATCCTTCGTTGTAGGCAAATTAATTTTCACTCTGGTGCCCGCTTTCGTAGAAGATCTGATCTTTAGTCAAGCCTTCGAGAATAAAATAATGCACAACCTGCTGGAGGGCGGTATCAAAATCGTCCTGCTGCTCGTCTACCTCTGGTTCATTTCCCAGACTCCTCTCATCAAGAGGCTGTTTCAATATCATGGAGCCGAGCACAAGGTGATCAGCGCCTACGAGGCCGGTTCCGAGCTGACGGTCGATGCCGTGCAGAAGTTCAGCAGACTTCATTATCGTTGCGGAAGCAGCTTTATTATTTTTACCGTTATCGTCGGGGTCATCGTCTATTCCTTCTTCTCTTGGGATTCGATGGCCGAAAGGATCATTCAGCGCATTATTTTGTTGCCGGTTGTGCTCGGCGTCTCGTATGAGGTGCTCAGATGGACGAACGCGCTTCGCGATGTGCCGGTGCTGAAATGGCTGGGAGCCCCCGGTCTTTGGCTGCAGCTGTTGACGACCAAGGAGCCGAACGACGATCAGGTGGCCGTCTCCATCGCCTCGTTCAACCGGATGAGAGAGCTGGACAGCGAGATCGCCGCGCCGCGCGTCACCCTGGCCAAGCAGGCTTAACGTTGTCCTTACGCAAGCCGCGGAGTTATTCGTTTCATATCGAAGGAGGATGCGCATGAGAAGACGAATCCAGCCTTGGTTCGCCGTTGTGCTTGTATTCATGGCGATCGGAGTGGCCACGCGTTTATTCCAGGGCTCCGTCGATTCCTGGCTTATTCCGCTGGTGCTGGTCGCAATCGTGTTTCTGCTTTACAAATTTCCTCCTGATCGGTGGAAAAATCCGCAGAAACGCAAAGCCTCTTCAAGCAAAGGCCCTCGGCCCGACTTTCGCCGGGCCAGCGCCAAATCGGAACGCCGCCGCTCTTCCCCCTTCACGGTCATTGAAGGCCGCAAGAGCAAGGATGACGAACCGCCGCGTTATCACTGACGAGAACCGCCTGAAGCCAGGAGCATAAGCTCTTGTCTCAGGCGGTTTTTCGCAATCGACGCTTTCATGCCGTACTTGCCGATCTAATGAAAAAGCCGCCCTCCCCGCATGTATGCTGCGGAAGGGCGGCTTCTTCATATGCAATTCAGTCGGTGTCCATCTCGGATCGGATTCTGCCGAGCTCCTGTATTCGTGCAGGATCGCGATTGAAATATTCGACCAACGATTCGATGCAGGTGATGGAATCCCAGCTCAGATGATGCTCGATTCCTTCAACGTCGCCGTAAATTTTGTCTTCTTGAACCCCGATCACGGTTAGGAAAGTTTCCAGAAGATGATGGCGATCGACCAGCCGCTTGCCGATCTTCTTGCCCTTATTCGTCAGGACGAGACCGCGGTACTTCTCGTAAATCAGGTAATTGTCCTTGTCGAGCTTCTGGATCATCTTCGTGACGGATGAAGGATGCACCTCCAGGCCCTCGGCGATATCCGAGACGCGGGCGTAACCTTTCTCGTCGATCAAGCGGTAAATCCGTTCCAAATAATCCTCCATGCTTGGGGTAGGCAACGCTAATCCCCCTTTCCTTCCATATCATACACTGTCGCAAGGGGACCGGGCAAGTCCGACTGTCGAAAAGAATCGCAGCCGTCCGTGTTTCGCATACTACCCTTGCAGCCCTGTCTGCATTCCAATCGACACAAGGAGGTCGACCCGAATGAGCGTCAAAGCAACGGATTCCCCGGCGCGCCAAGCAAAAGAAACCGGCCTATTCATTCCCGAGCTCGTCTACTTCGAGCCTGCCGCCCTCGATTATCCGAAGGGTCAACGTATTCTATCCTGGGTCAAGGAGCGCGGCCTGCCCTATCAAATGACCACTTCCCATAACCGGATTACGAATCTGCCCGGAGAGACGGAGCTGGAGCAATACAAAGTCGCCAAGCGCACCCTGGTCGTCGGCATTCGCAAGACGCTCAAGTTCGATACGTCCAAGCCTTCGGCGGAGTATGCGCTGCCTTTGGCTACCGGGTGCATGGGCCATTGCCATTATTGCTACCTGCAGACGACGCTGGGAGCCAAGCCGTACATCCGGGTCTATGTGAATACCGACGATATCTGGGAAGCGACGCGCAAGTATATTGAAGAACGCGCTCCCGAGATCACCCGGTTCGAAGCCGCCTGCACCTCCGACCCGATCGGCCTGGAGCATCTGACGGGCTCTCTGGCGGAGGCGATCTGGTTCATGGCCGACCAGCCGCTGGGCCGATTGCGATTCGTCACCAAATATCATCATGTCGATTCGTTGCTGCCGCTTCGTCATAACGGTCATACGCGAATTAGATTCAGCGTTAACGCGGATTACGTCATTCGCAGCTTCGAGCCCGCAACCTCCCGCTTCCACGAACGCATCGAAGCCGCCGGTAAAATCGGTCGCGCAGGTTACCCTCTCGGCTTCATCATCGCACCGATTATTTGGTACGACGGCTGGCAGGATGGATATGCCGAGCTTCTCGCCAGGCTCGCGAACGCGCTTCCCGAGGAGGCCACGCGGGATTTGACCTTCGAGCTTATCCAGCATCGTTACACGAAAACGGCCAAGGCCGTCATCGAGAAAAGGTATCCCAAATCCAAGCTGGAGATGGACGAAGCCAAACGAAAGAAAAAATGGGGCCGCTGGGGCCAGCACAAGTATGTCTATCCCGACGAACAAGCGGAAGCGCTCCGCGAGTATATCACGGAGCGCATCTTCGAGCATTTTCCGGCAGCCCGGCTGGAATATTTCACATAATATCGAACAGCCACTTCGGAGTAACGCTTTGCAGCCAGATCGTAATCTGCGTCATCTTGTCGGTGAACAGAAGCAAGCCCATGACAATCATCAACGCGCCGCCGATCTTCATGAGCGCATTGGAATACTTCAGAATCCATCTCGCGGTGCCGAGGAAAAAGGCCAGCACGAAAAACGGAACCGCAAACCCCAGCGAATAGGCCGTCGTCAACCCCGCCCATGTGCCGGGGTTGCTTGCCGACAGAAGCAAGATCGAGCCGAGAATCGGACCTACGCAAGGAGACCAGCCTGCGGAAAAGCCGATTCCGAAGATGAAGGAGCCCAGGTACCCTCCGGGCTTCCACTTCATGTTAAGCTTGCGCTCCTTCATCAATAGCTGCGGCTGGAAGACGCCCATCAGGAACAAGCCCATCAACACGATAAAAATGGCCGATATTTTACGAATCGTATCCTGGTAATCCCGGAAAACGTCGGTGAAGACGTTCGTCCCGTAAGCCAAAGCAAAGAAAACGGAGGAAAAGCCGAGAATGAAGAAGAAAGTATGGCTCATTGTTTTGACGCGCATGCTGCGGCTCGTATCCGTCTTGATCTGATTGACGGAGACGCCCGTTATGTAAGACAAGTAAGCCGGATACAAGGGCAGGCAGCAAGGCGAGATGAAGGAAACGAGTCCCGCCGTGAAGGCAATGCCCACGTTTAGATCTGCCATATCATTGGAACCTCCTTTTCCCTAAGTCCGCACGAATCGGGTCGAGGCGAGCGCCACGACCAGAATGCCGATCAGCAGCAGCACAATCGTCCCGCCCGGCGCCAGGTTGGCGATGCCTGCGATCCATAGCCCCGCCATCACAGCAATCTCCCCGATCACCACAACAAGAATGACTGCCTGCTTGAAGCTTCTGGACAAGGCAAGGCTGCAAGCTGCGGGAATCGTCAGCAGCGCCGACACAAGCAGCGCGCCGACGATTTTGATTGCCACACTGATGACTAGCGCCGTAAGTATACTAAGCATAATATTAAAATACTTCATAGGCAAACCGCTGACAGCCGCCGCATCCTCATCGAAGGTGACGAGAAACAGCTCCTTCTTGTGGATGAGCACTATCGACAGCACGATGACCGTCACACCGGCAATCACGTAAATATCCTGATAATCCAGCGTATAGATGCTTCCGAACAAATAGGAGGTTACGCTCTGATTAAAGCCTTTGCCCAGCGTAAACAGCAAAGAAGCCAGCGCAATGCCTCCCGACATGATAATGGCAAGCGACAGCTCGGCATACGTGCGGTACGTGCGGCGCAGCGCCTCAATGGCGAAGGATGCGGCAATGGCGAACACTAGGCCGACAGCCACCGGATAGACGTGCATCAGGAATCCGAGCGCCACTCCGGCAATGCTCACATGAGCCAGTGTGTCGCCGATCATGGCTAACCGTCTCAAGACGAGAAACAGCCCCATCAGGGGAGCGGTAATCGCGATAAGGGCGCCTCCAATGAGCGCCCGTTGAAAAAATTCCATCGATAACAATTCCAAGCCCCTTTAACCTTCCTTCCGCAGCGAGTGCAGCAAATCCGTTCCCCGGCAATCTTCCAAATCGTGCGAGTGACGGACGTAGAAGCTGAGCTTGCCGACCTTCTCCTTAGGCTCCTCGCCCAAATAAGAACGCACCATATCCATGTCGTGGGACACCATGAGGAACGTAATGTTGTGTCTCTGATGCATATGCTGGATCATTTGAAAAAAATTGTGCTGCGTCTCGATATCGATGCCTGTCAGGGGCTCGTCCAGAATAAGCAGCTTCGGATTGTTGATCAGCGCCCTTGCCAGGAATACACGCTGCTGCTGACCGCCGGACAGCGCGCCGATCCGCTTGTTGCCCAGATCCTCGATTTTCAACGCGGCGAGCGCGTCCTCGCATCGTTCGACATCTTCTCTGGACAGGCGGCGGAACAGCTTTTTCCGTCCGTAAAGTCCGGACAAGACCACCTCTCTGACCGTAGCCGGGAACAGCGGATTGAAATGGCTTCGCTGCGGAACATATCCGATCAGGTTCCAATCCTTGAATTGTCCGGCAGGCGTTCCGAACAGCGTCACGGAGCCCTTCTGCGGACGAGCCAAGCCGACGATCATGCGAAGCAGCGTTGTTTTGCCCGCCCCGTTGGAGCCGATCAGGCCCACGAAGTCCCGCTCCATAATCGTAAACGATACGCCTTGAAGAATGCTCTGGGAGTCGTAGGAGAACGACACCCCATCCAGCTTGACGATTTCCTGATGGCATCCCGCCTGAATCGCGCTTGCCGCACCGCTCATTAAGGGCTCTCCTTTCGCGGGGATAATCAATCTCCCAATCCTTCTATGTTAGTTCACTGCAGCGCCTTCTGCAAGTTTTCCAAATTCCGCTCCATCAGCGTGAAATAATCGTCCCCCGCTTTTTCCTGCTCCGAGGTGAGTCCCTCAAGCGGATTAAGCACAAGCGTGTCCACCCGGGCCTCTCGCGCCAACGTATCCGCCAGCTGCGGGGAGACCAGCTCTTCAAAAAAGATATAGGGAATTTGATGCTCCTTAACGAAGTTCGCGATTCCCAGCAGATCCTGTGCTCTCGGCTCCGCTTCGGGAGACAGCCCCATAATCGCAATTTGATTCAGATTATAGTCCCGGCACAGGTACCCGAACGCTTGGTGGGACACGACGATATCGCGGCGCTCATAGCCGGACAGCTGCTGCGTGAACTTGGAATCCAACTCCTTAAGCCGCTCCTCCAAAGACGCGAAGCTCTTCTCGTAATCGGCTTGATGCTCCGGATCGGCCTTTACGTAAGCGTCGCGGATATTGGCAGCCATGATGAGCGCAGACCGCGGGCTCGTCCAGGTGTGCGGGTCGACATCCAGGTCGGAGTGGCTATGCCCCTCCTCTTCATGCGCTCCCCCTTCTTCTTCGGCAGGCTGATCCTCAGCTTTGTGTCCGTGTTCGCCTTCGGCCTCATGCCCATGCTCCTCTTCGAGCGCATGCTCATGATTGCCTTGAATTAAGGTAATGCCTTTGCTGGCTTCGATGGCAAGCACCTGGCTATCGGAGCCCAGTCCGTTCAGAAAATGATCGACCCAGCCCTCTAGGCCGGCTCCGTGATAGAGAAAGAGCTGCGCTTTGGACGCGGCTTCCAGGTCGCGGCTCTTCGGCGTCCAGTCGTGCGGCTCGACGCCTGTCGCGACCAGATTTACGACATGCGCATGATCTCCGCCGATTTCCTTCGCAAAATAATACAGAGGGTAGAAGCTCGTCACGACGTTGACTTTGCCCTCCGCTTGATTGGACGAATTATTTTTGCCGCAACCGGCCAAAGCCGCCATCGCGAGGATCAGCATTAGGATGAGCAGCTTCTTGGATGATGGTTTCATAGTCGACTCCTTAATCGTAATAATTTTTATTAACAATCCGATTATAGGTTCCGTGACGACGGCTGTCAACTATGAACTTAAGACGCCCTCCGCGAGCGGAGGGCGTGCATACAGACCGATCTATTTTACTAGCGCTCCGTTCGGCATGTTCTCCGGCACGGTAGCCAGCGTCAGTTGCTCTCCTTGAGAAGCCGCGAGGATCATCCCCTGCGACATCTCGCCGCGCAGCTTCACCGGCTTCAGATTGGTTACGCAGATAACCTTGCGGCCGATCAGCTCTTCCGGCTTGTAGAACTTGGCGATGCCGGATACGACCTGCCGCTTCTCGAAGCCAAGATCAAGCTGAAGCTTGAGCAGCTTGTCGGCCTTCGGAATCGGCTCGCATGCGAGCACCTGCGCCACGCGCAGCTCGACCTTCATGAAGTCGTCGATAGTAATTTCCGGCGCGAGCTCAGGAACCTCCGCCGCCGCTTGTACGGATTCCGCGCCGGCTCCGTCAGACTGCGGCTGCTCCGCATCCGCGGCCGCTTTTCCGCCCATAGAGCCGGAGATCCACGCCACTTCGTCCTTCAGCTCCAGACGAGGGAAAATGGGATCGCTCTTGGCGATCTTCGCGCCGGATAGCTTTGCGCCGAATTCGCTAACGCTCGCCCAAGAGGTAAGCTCCCCTTCCTCAATGCCAAGCTGCTCCCAGATACGGCGCGGCGTATGCGTAAGGAACGGCTGGATCAAGATCGAGACGATGCGGAGGCTCTCCGCCAGATGCCCCATCACGGATGCCAATGCAGGGCGGTCTCCCTCTTCCTTCGCCAATGCCCACGGCTTTGTCTCGTCAATGTACTTGTTCGTACGGCCGACAAGCGCCCAGATCGCCGCCAGCGCCACGGAAAACTCCATATTCTCCAGCGCCGCTTCCGCTTTCTCGACCGTAGACGACGCCATTCGTTCAAGCTCGATGTCGAACTCGGTTGTCCCTAGAGCGAACTCGGGCAGGACGCCTTCGAAATACTTGTCGATCATGGCGACCGTTCGGTTCAACAGATTGCCGAGATCGTTCGCCAGATCGTAATTGATTCGCTCGACGAAATTTTCCGGCGTGAAGGCGCCGTCCGCGCCGAACGGCACCTCGCGAAGCAGGTAATACCGAACGGCGTCCAGGCCGTAGCGGTCGATCAGCTTGAGCGGATCAACGACATTGCCTTTGGACTTGGACATCTTGCCGTCCTTCATCAGCAGCCAGCCGTGGGCGAACACCTTTTCCGGCAACGGAAGGCCCAGAGCCATCAGCATAATCGGCCAATAAATCGTATGGAACCTGACGATTTCCTTGCCCACCAGATGAACGCTGGCCGGCCAGAATTGGCGATAAGCCTCGTCCTTGTCCGTACCGTAGCCGAGCGCCGTAATGTAATTGGACAACGCGTCGATCCACACATAGATCACATGCTTGGGATCTCCGGGTACCGGAATGCCCCAGCTGAAGGTCGTGCGCGACACGGCCAGGTCCTCCAGCCCGGGCTTGATGAAATTGTTAATCATCTCCGTCTTGCGGGATTCCGGCTGAATAAAGTCGGGATGCTCCTCATAATAGGCAAGAAGCCTATCCGCATACTTGCTCATGCGGAAGAAATACGACTCCTCCTTGACGAGCTCTACGGCATGGCCGCTTTCCGGACTTTTGCCCCCTATGACCTCGCCGTTCTCCCCCCGCACGATGTCCGTCAATTGCGATTCCGTATAGTAGGTTTCATCCGGGATGCTGTACCAGCCTTCGTATTCTCCCTTGTAGATATCTCCCTGCTCCAGCAGCTTCGCGAAAATTTCCTGAACAACCTTCGTATGCCTCGGCTCCGTCGTGCGAATGAAATCGTCATTCGACACTTCCAGCTTGCCCCAAAGCTCCTTGATGCCCACGACAATATCGTCGACGAATTGCTGCGGCGTTTTGCCCGCTTCCTGCGCTTTTCTCTCGATCTTCTGCCCGTGCTCGTCCGTTCCGGTTAAATAGCGCACGCTGTACCCGCGAAGCCTCTTGTAGCGGGCCATGGCATCTCCGGCCACCGTCGTGTAAGCATGTCCGATATGCAGCTTGTCGCTCGGATAGTAAATCGGCGTCGTAATATAAAACGTTTTGTTCGCTTCCGTCATTCCTGCTCATCTCCTTCTCGCGTCAAAAAAATACAAAAAGCCCCCGTCCGTATGGGACGAGAGCTGTAACTCACGCGGTACCACCCAATTTCCTTCCGCAGGCTGCTCGCCGACGAAAGCTCATGAAGACGATCGTTAACGCCGATCGCGCGTCGCCCCTCAAGAAAAAACGCTGCGCTGCGCGTCTTTCCGCTCAGGATCGAATCCTCCGGGACCATCTTCCAAAGTCGCTCTATACCGGTTCGCAGCTTCCCCGGCTCTCTGCGATAGCGCGTTCCCTTGTACTTATCCGTTCACAGGAAATGGATATAAGGTTCTCACCGCAAAATATAACCGAACGAGAGAGGTCATGTCAAGTGCGCGTAGTCCTTATTTCCTATACACGAAATCTCGCCTACCGTATTTTTTTGTTTCGGACAAGGTAATGTCGTTTGCCTGCGGAGGAAAAATCTGATATGCTTAACCTGAATCTATTAAACCGCAGACAAACAACCTCTTCCATTAGAAGAGGTAACCTTCAGGACAAGCTGCAACTTCTCCTGATTGTGTTGTTTTCTCGGTATCGAAAGCGAGGTGAAACCCCATGGCTAAAGATGTTCGTTGCGAAGTTAATTCTTGCCGGTACTGGGCCGATGAGAACCAATGCAGAGCCGAAACGATCTTTATTACGAAGCACATCGCAAGCGAGGCTGCTAATTCCGTAGAAACAGACTGCGGAACTTTCGAAACCAAGTAGGCCGAAGCCTGTAAGACGCATGAAGGAGGAACGTTTACGTTCCTTCTTTTCTTTTTGTATTATAACAATAATGATAATTATTATCAAGATTTTTGTTAAAAGTCTCTCTTCTCCGCGCGTAACGCCGGTTCCGCTCTACTCTCGCATGGGTTTCGCAGGCTTCGCTTCCGGCACGGGATCGAAGCCTCCCGGATGAAACGGATGGCATTTGCATATTCTCCTCACAGCCAGGTACGAGCCTTTGGCGGGCCCGTGCACCTCGATCGCTTCAAGCGCATATGCCGAGCAGGTCGGCAAAAACCGGCAGGTAGGGGGCTTAAGCGGCGAAATAAACTTGCGATAGAATCGGATCGGCGCCTGCAGCGCCTTGCGCGCCATACTCATTGGAGCCCCGCTTCCGGCGCCGCAGTCGGGGAACCCTCGCCGCAACCGCTCACCTCGAAATCGTCTGAGATTTCACGACCTAATCGAACCCGCAGTTCCCGCCGCTTCGTCCTTCGCAGCCCACTCCGGAGCATTCGCCGCATCGCTTCTTCCGTCATTCTCATGATAAACCCTCCCGCCGAGCCATCCTTTCTTCTTAATATGCCGGAAACGCGCACCCTCGTCAAACAACCCGCAATGTGGGCGAGCCCGTAGGCCTCTGAACAGTCAACCGCCAATCTCCGCCGTATAATGTACAACACCCCAAGGAAGGAGCAAGTTCCTATGTCCGATTGTCCGAAATGCAACAGCAAGGCGGTCTACGATCCGCCGCAAACCGTATTTGAAGACTACTATCACCCGCAGCATGTAGATGTCGTTCACCAGGTTCAGGTAATTCGGCGCCATCACTGTGTTCCGGTCTATCACCATACGACAACCGTGTCCGTCAAGGACGTGTTCTGCGGCGATTTCGAGGGCCAGAACGCCCGCACCGCCAGTCTGAGAGGAAAACGGAGATAACGCCGACGTCCAATCCGACAAAAATGCCCCGAGCGCGCGAGCCATTCCTCTGCGCCGGGGCATTGTCGCATCTCAAAAAAAAGAGCCGCTCCACGAACGTCAGTCGCGAACCGCCTCTCTTGTTCCGCTCAGGAAAACCACGTATTTACGACAAGCACCATCGTCACGAACGAAAGCCCGGAGAGCCCCAGGTAGATGCCTCCCTGCCTTTTCTTCAATTGGAAAAAACGCAGAACGCCCAAGCTCAAGAACGACCCGATCAGCATTATGAAAATAACCCCGGAAATAAACAATCCCGCCGACACCTCAGACACATTCACCAAATCCACTGCCTTGCCTCCTTCGAGCATCCCGACTCCGCCGACGCCGTTTCTTTGCTTTCTCTAAAAGCATTATAACGGTTTAATTCTGGATAAACAATTCATATTCCGACTTTTCAAGAGGCTTGCGCTTAAAGCGGACAAGCAGCTCCCGCTCCTTCTTCATCACGGCTTTGCCCGACCTGGCATAGACCAGATAAGGAAAACGCACCACCCGCTTCTTGTCCCCCGGCAAGCCGCTCAATCGGAGATGCTCCGAAGTCGCAAACAATCGCAATTGCTTGATATCGGTATCGGGGAGCAAGCCGATCTTGACATCGACATATTTGGCCCCTTGCTTCAATTCCACCTGCACAGGGCTTCGCGCCTGAATGCGCGCGGCCGATTTGGACTGTCGCATCATCTTCTGAATGTAATCGTTCAGCCAACCGGAATCCTCTCTCCGATCCCAATTTTCCGCGAGCTCCCAAGGAATATCCTTGCCGAGCCACTGCTGAATATCCTTCCAGTCCGGAAGCGGCCCGCTG
Source organism: Cohnella boryungensis (assembly GCF_042651945.1). NCBI lineage: Bacteria > Bacillati > Bacillota > Bacilli > Caryophanales > Paenibacillaceae > Cohnella > Cohnella boryungensis. The sequence goes on from NZ_JBHSED010000004.1 coordinate 99,274, forward strand.
TCGAAAAAAGAACTCATCTCCGTCCCTCCCCGCTCAAGTCGCCCGCGCCGGAGCTCGCTCCGAACGCCGTTTTCTCCAGCATATGTAGAGCGTTCGCCCCCCGTGCCCAAAGCCCCGTGCTAAAACCTCGCAGAACCTCTGGGCATCCGCCTTCATACATTGTTTGGAGAGCCCACAGCGAAGGAGTCGTTATGCCCATGCCATGCATCATCGGCAATGTCAAAATCCTGAGCATAGGCGGAAGCGGCGTCGTTCAGTTTGGGGACGCCCTCCAGATCTCCCCTTCCAGCATTTCCAAAACCTATGCCGGCTCCGGTTCCTTCTTGACCGGCGATTTGTCCAGAAGCAACAACGCCATCAGCGCAACGAACACGAATGACCCGGATGTACAGGATTCTTCCGAAAATAACATCGGGAACTCGGGGGTTGTTTAGATTGAACTGGAACATTAACCAGACGATATCCATCGGACAACTTCGAATAGAAGGCATCACCAATTCATCCGTCCTGCAAATCGGAAGCGCGGGAAGCATCCAATCGCTATCGCAGCTCTACAATACGGGCGGCTTCACAGAGCCCGCGCCGGAGCTAAGCGAGATTGGCATGGCCAACAGCGCCCTGTCGCTCGTCCCTCTGCCGAATCCGACATAAGCGAGGTGCAGCAATCATGCAGCCGAATTCCCGCAACGGAGTTCCCCCGAGCTTTCAGCCTCCTCCATATCCCGCGCCCTCGCAGGTCTACGCATCCGCGAATGGTTGGGGAGACTGGATGCAGCGCATCTGTAATCTGGAATTCAAGGTCCAGCAGCTGACAGAGCAGTTGGCCAGCCAGCAGAGGCAATTGGATGACCTCAAGGGCAAACCGCCCGTCCATGTCGAATACCATTTCGACCAGCTCAAGGTTAATCGGCTGGAGGGCACGCTTAACGTCGGCATTACGCCGCAAGGCATTCAAGGGATCGAATCCTTCGAAGCGCCCGACCCTTCCTGCTGGAAGGTCACGAACGACACCCCTGACGCCGCGCTCGTCCCCCTGCAACAGCTCCAAGGGGAGATGGCGAACTATATGGATACCGAATCTCGCGCCTTGCTGATGGAGCTGGAGAAGCAATATTCCGTCACGCTGGACGATGCTCACCGACGCCGAATTACGGACGACGTAAAGCACCAGTTGAACGAACGCGTTCATTACTACGCCAGAAAAGAAGCCTATCCGGCCAATGGCTCGGAGGAGGAGCAGCTTAAGTGGCGGGACAGCATCCGGCAAAAAACGATCCACGATATTCAAGGAGCTTTCTCAGCGTATCTAAGCAAGCAGCAAAAGCAGGAACAAGCCGAACAAAGGAGGTCGAAGCCATGACGACACCGATATCGCTGCATGTCACCAACGGTCCCGTATGTGTAGATTGCATCCGCCTGCTGGGTATATCCAGCTCGTCGGCCCTGCTCCTCGGGGATACGGAATCGATATCGCTTTATTCCTATTTCGACACGCCGCCGGAATCCGTTATCGTCTCTCCGCTGGCTCCTTTGCCTGCTCCGCAAGCGGAGGCGTCCGAATGAGCCTGTCCTGCAGAAGCGTAACGATAGCGACCCTTTATGTGAACACGGTCAGCTCTTCGGGTATTGTGCATCTCGGCGACGGCGAAGGAACGGATATGGACTCCAAGGCTTTAGCCGTACAGCAGGCGATCACCAATTACACAGAGGACGAATTCTATCTGGAATCCTATCCTCTCTTCTACTTGCCGAAGCTCACTTTGAAGCCCTGCTCCCCCGTGCGCTTTAGCAGCGTCTCTCCCTGGCCTACCCTCCGGGTCGGAGCTCTCTATTCGCTCGGCGTATCCAGCTCCTCGATTCTGCGAGCGGGATGCAGCGGCCCCGTGCAAGGCGAATCCCGCATCAAGCATTTCCGCTACTTCAATCAGCTGAATCCGCGCTGATCAGGATTATTCGCCCTGCCGGTACAAACGTACAGGAGTCCTTTGGCCTCCCGTCATATGCTGTCATTGTGATTCGCCATCACAACCACAACCACACGGGAGGTTATCAACGATGGGTTATCCGGTTGCAGGTGTAGGTACGGGCTGCGGTTGCGGTCCAGTGACAGGCGGCATGAGTGCGGCCGCATTCGTCCTGGTTCTCTTTATTCTTCTGGTTATCATCCTTCGCGCTGGCTGGTGCTGATCACTCCCGTTTCGGAATGATCAACCCCATCGCAACGAGAAAGAGCGAGGACGACGGCTTGATGCCTGTCATCCTCGCTCTTTCTCTGCCGACGCTCAGCCGGGCGTCCCGCCTGGCGTGATCTGACCCAGCTTTAGCGCCAGATGAAGCTGCAGACGATCCTCGGGATCGTCAAGAGATACGTTCAGAATCGCCTGAATTTTCTCCAGCCGGTAGACGATCGTATTATAATGGGCAAATAGCCTTTCGGATGTCAGCTTAATGTTGCCGTTGCATCGGAAGAACATTTCCAGCGTTTCCATCAGCCGGCCTCCGCCCTTGCGATCCGCCAACTGGAGCGGCAATGCGTAGCGGTTCAGGAATTGCTCCCGCTCCTCGCCGGAAGGAATCAGATATAGCAGCGAGTACACGCCCAGCTTATCGTATAGCACCGTCTCGCCCGTCAAGCCGCACACTTCGGCGACCTGCCGAGCCCTCTTGGCCTGCGCCCAGCTTGCTTGCAGCCCCTCGGAGCGATGGGCGATCCGGCCGGCATACAGCCGAGCTTCGGGTTCGCCGAGCAGCGCCTTCAGCTTCTCCAGCAGCTCGGTCAGGAGGCTGGCGAACGCCTCCTCGCCGTCGTTCTCGCCCGGCTTCTCCTGTGCTATCGGCAGCACCAACGCCAGATCCTCACCCATTGAGGCCGCAAGCAGCTCGCCAGTCTCTCGGAGCGTCTCCAGACGCAATCGACGGGACATTTCGCGCAGCCGCTCCCCCGAGTCGGCCGATTGCACGCCGATCAGAACCGCGCAGACCGGCGTTCCTTCGGGGATCGGACAACCGCTCACTTCGGCCCGAAGCTTCCAGTCCGTCTCCGATACGATCTTGCCCGAGAGCCAATCTTGCAGGAAATGATCCAGATATTTGCCCTCGACTTCCCGAACCGCCTCGACATTGGCAAGCTCCAGCCCGACAAGCGAAGCCATGCGATCTATGCTTAACGTATCCAATAATTCCAGGCTGCGATTGCGCTCCAGAACCGCCAAGCTTGCCTGCTTCCCTCTCTGAGCAGGCACTGGCTTGACATAGATGCGACAAGCGTTCGGCAGCAACGCATAGCCGTCGTTGGAGGCTTTGCCAATCTGCCGATAGGTCAACGATTGCAGAAGTGGCCACATTTCAACCGATTCGGCCTCTCTCAGCTCCTGAGACAACCAGGTCTTATCCTGCTCCCGAACGACAACGACGGGGTTGCCGAGCATCGTTTCCATGGCATCCAGAAAAGCGTGGAAGCCGTTCCCTTCGAGAAGCAGCCTCGTCATTCGCTGCAGACGTTCATTGAGTTCGACCAGCAGATCGGCTCCTTGGGACACTATCCTTTCCGCGACGACTCCCGGCAGATCCGCCAATTCCAGATTGGCGGGCAGCTGCAGCAGAGGCATCCCGTATTTATCCGCCCATTCGCAGATTTCCGCCGACCTTGCGCCAAGGCTGCAGTTGTCCGCCAGACCGATAGCTGAAATCCCCCGTTTGGCGAGCTCCGGTATATAGCTTCGCAGCCAGTCGGCGCCATTGTGCCCCGAATAACCGGATAGCACCAGCAATTCCCTGGAGCCCGCCCATGCCACTGCATCCGCCGCTTCCGCCACATTAACGCGGGAGATAGGGCGATAGACGTTCCGCTCTCCCGCCAGCACCCCCGTCCCTCTCATGAAGGGCAGGGATATCAGTTCCCTTAAAGTAAATCTCGTTTCATCCGAACGGCTTCCTTCAATAATCTTCTGGTGCGGCATCATGGCCATATGACTGCCTCCTTCTTTGAAGCCCCATCCTCAGGAATGGCGCTGTCCGCAATCTGCTACACGCTATAACATCAACATCTTATCGGTCAGGTAATATAACGCAAATCAAGCTCTAAAAACGACTTTTAATTCATATGTTATATAATATAACATAAATGAGCGAATGTTTTTATCTACTTTCCCAGTTTATTTTCAAATTTTCTTGCCCATACTTTCCAGACCTGATCATTCGCTGCGTTTCAATAAGTGAATTAACGTTACACCGCTATCGGAATTCCCAATCGCATAAGAGCCGAGGGGACTGCTTTTGATTGGAGAATATGACGGCCGAGCGGTTTATGAGCGCAGCAAAAAAAGATCAGCTCCGCCATTTCACGGCAGAGCTGATCTTGATTGTAGAGCAACACTTTATCGAGTCGACTGACCGCACGCAGGACAATAATGACTATCCCCGTAAAGCGGCGTTCCGCAGTTGACGCACACCTGGCGCTGATCCGCGCGCGAAGCTTCGGATTTCTCCAGCTCCACCGCCGTTGCGCCCGCCTCCTCTGCTGCCTCTTCATCCGCCGGTTGCGGTTCGGCCTGAATCGGCTCCTCCTCCGGAACGACCGGCTCCGGAGCCGGAAACGGATGTCCGCAGGATGGGCAGAACCGCGTATCCTCGCTCACCCGTTTCCCGCACACGCAATCCTTCTCGTTGCGGATCGATTTGATGCGCGCGTCCAGAGCGACGATCTCCTCTTGAATTCGGGAAATCTCCTCGCATCGCGGCATTACCTTGGCTTCCGCGGTGGATAGATCGTGCGCCAAAAACCCCTCATATACCGATTCGCCGATCATGGCGTATAATTTGTCGATTTCCTTGCGCTTGCCGGAGATTTGAGAATTCAGCTTTGTAATCTCCACGGTCTGCTGGGCCTTCTCCGTCGCCGTCGTTACCCCTTTACTAACCGAATCCGTAATTTTCTTGAAAAAGCTCATCCTGCCCTCTCCTCTCTATGCCTATATTATCTCATACGGGGATGGATTAAACATGGTTCCATAAGCCTTAATATCTATGAAGAGCCTATGATAAGGAATGCTCATTTCATTCGCAAAGAGCAGCAATTCCCTTCCGCACAGCGACCCGTCCGCAAAAAAAACTCCTTGCGCGCGGTCAACCGCGCGCAAGGAGTCGTGAACGCCCGTCCGGCGCTCGCCTTACTGGTCCAACTTGATGATCCACAGATCTCGGCCCGGAAGCTCCGCAGAGCCGCTTATGCGCCGCCCCGTAAGCATATCCACGCCCGTCCGCGCGCCCAGCGCTACGGACGCCGTCTCGGCATCATGGTTCAAGACGAACAGGTAGCCGGTTCCGTCTTTTTCCCGCAATGACGTTTCGATGCCGGCCGCAGCTCCCGCGAGGAGCGGCTCGACCCCGCGAGCCTCGCATAGCTTGGGCAGCCAATCCTGCAGGAACGCATCGTCCGGACTGGTGGCCACATACCAGGCTTCGCCCTTGCCGAATCGATTCACCGTTAACGCCGGCATTCCCCGGTAGAAATCCTCGCCGTATTCGGCAACGACTTCCGCGCCTTCGGAGTGGATGAGATCGCACAGCATGCCGCAGCCGTAAGCGGTCTGCAAGCCCTCTTGCGGGGACTTCAGCACGATCCTGTTGCTCTGGGTAGGCAGCAGCGCGTCGATTTCTTCCGCCCAGATGCCAAGCAGCTTGCGAAGCTCTCCCGGATACCCTCCGAGCGTAACGAGATCGCTCTCGTTCACAATGCCGCTGAAATACGTGCTCACGAGCGCCCCGCCCGCCTCCACGTAGCTCTCCAGACGTTTGGCCACGCCCGGCTTCAGCATGTAAAGCACCGGAGCGATGACCAGATCGTAGCCGCTCAGATCGGTTTCCACGGAAACGACATCCACGGCGATGTTCGCCCGATACAGCGCATCGTAGTATTTGTGAAGCTCGTTCACGTATTTCAACGCGACGGTCGGTCCGCTCGACAACTCAACCGCCCACCAGTTGTCCCAGTCGAACAGCAGAGCCACCTTCGATTTGACACGCGCGTCCAGCACGGCATCGCCCAGGCCGAACAGCTCCTTGCCCAGCTCGGCGCATTCGCGGAATACGCGCGTATGCTCATGGCCGACATGCTCAATGACCGCGCCGTGATATTTCTCGCAAGCGCCGATCGAACGCCGCAGTTGGAAGAACAGCACCGTATCCGCGCCTCTGGCGACCGCTTGATAGCTCCATAAACGCATGACACCCGGACGCTTGAGCGAATTGTAAGGCTGCCAGTTCTGCTGGCTCGGCGTTTGCTCCATCAGCATGAACGGCTGCCCGTCCTTCAGGCCGCGCATCAAATCGTGCATCATCGCCGTGTAGCTGTGCGGAGTATCGAACGAAGGGTAGTTATCCCAGGAAACGACATCAAGATGCTTGGCCCACTTGTGGTAGTCAAGGTCCTTGAAGGCGCCCATCAGATTGGTCGTGACCGGAATATCGGGCGTATGCTTCTTGACCGCCTCATACTCCAGCTTGTAGCATTCCAGCATGCTGTCCGATTGAAATCTGCAATAATCCAGCGAGATTCCTTGAAAATTCGTAGACAGCCGGCCGCTCGTGCTGATCCATTCCTCGCTCAGGCGGCTTGGCAGGACAATTTCGTCCCATTCGTAGAACGTATGTCCCCAGAAGCCCGTGTTCCATGCCCGGTTGACCGCCTCAATCGAGCCGTAGCGATCGCGCAGCCAATCCCGAAACGCTTCCTCGCAATGGTCGCAATAGCAATAGCCGCCATACTCGTTGGAGATATGCCAGACCAGCAGCGCCGGATGATCCTTATAACGATCGGCCAGCTTCTCCGCCATGCGCACGGCATATTTCCGATAAGACGGACTGTTCGGACAGGAGTTGTGACGACCGCCGAATTTGCGCTTGCGCCCGTCAAAATCGACTCTGAGCACATCGGGATATTTCTTTGCCATCCAAGCCGGATGCGCAGCCGTGCTCGTCGCCAGGCAGACGCCCACGCCGTCGGCATGAAGCTTATCCATCATCTCGTCGAGCCAACCGAATTCGTAGGTGTCTTCGTCCGGCTGGTTCCGCGCCCACGCAAATACGTTCAGGGTGGCGACGTCGATCCCCGCCAGCTTGAACATCCTCAAATCCTCATCCCATACCGGCTTCTCCCATTGATCGGGATTGTAGTCGCCGCCGTACCATATTTTCGCCTTTTTCGAGTTGATCATGCTGTCACCTCATTGACCTGATATAGTAAAATGTCACCTATTTCATGATTATATATGCAACGCTTAGCTAACTCCTATATAATATAAGAGCCTACAGATATAAAAATATGGAGGAAACAAGAATGCAACGCAGAGTCGTCTACCCCACCCCGTCGGAATCGCTCCCCCTGCAGTTGGAGACGATCGGCATGAACCCGGATCAAGAGTTGATCCAACGCCCCGAGGGATATCCTTGCTTCCACTGGCTGCAGACGATAGAGGGCGAGGGCGAGCTTCGCACGCTGGAGACTAGCTTTAAGCTGGGGGAGCGCTCCGGCGTTCTGCTTCCTCCTCGCGTCATTCATGAATACGCGGCCAGAAGCCCCGTCTGGAAAACCTATTACGTCACCTTTACAGGCACGATGGCGACCCAGCTCGTCTCCGAGCTGATCGGCGTCATCCCCGACAAGATTCAGTGGGATTTGCACCACGACGAGCTTTCCCGCCAGTTGGAGAGCATGCTTTCCTTGGCCGAGGTCGGCTCGGACGCTTCCGGCTGGAAAGGCTCGGCCGAGCTGTACCGCCTGCTCACCTTGTTGAAAACAAACGGGAGGCGCAACCACCTGCCGTCCCTCACCAGGCGGCTGGAGCGCATTCAGCGCCTGCTCGATTGGCTGGAGCGCGAATACGCCAATCCCGATCTGGGGCTGCCCGCCATGGCTGCGCAGCTGGACATCGGCCAAAGACAATTAAACGAGCGTTTCCGCCAGCTCTTCGGACAGACGGCTTACGCCTATTTGATTCAGCTTCGCTTGCGCAAGGCCAAGGAATGGCTGCCTTCCAGGCCGGACTGGACCGTACGGCGAATCGGGGAGGCGGTCGGCTTTCGCGACGCCAGCCACTTCGTCGCCACGTTCCGGCAGAAGGAAGGCATGACGCCGGAGCAGTATCGCCGCCTTCACGGTCCTTCGCCCGCCGTCCGGGATGAGACCTGAGCACGGGATACCGTCAATAAATAAAGCGTGACATACACGATCAATATAAGCATGCCGAAGAGGAGACTGAACACCGCCGCCCGAGGGTTGATCCCTTCCAGCACCCCCTCGATCAAGCGGAAGGGGTTAAACAGCACGTCCCAGCTGTTCAGGCGGACGACTCTCCCCAAATAGACGCCGAAGCCCCCCAAGAAGGAAACGACCAGAATAAACGCCCATCCCTGAAGCACGCCGACAGCGTACGCGATGAGATCGTGAAAATGCCTCATGGACAGATAGCCGAGCAGCAGCCCGCACCAGGCGAACAGAAAGAACAGCACCAGATCGTACCACAGGAGTAAGCCTTCCTTATCATACCCCGCGTAGAGGGGATTAAAGATCAGGTGGATGAAGTCCGTCGTCAAATAGGGAGCATTCGGATATAGAAGCAGCCAGGCCGCTCCCAGCACCAGAAGTCCGGGCGTCGAATTGCGCCCCTTCATGATGCGCATGTACTTCAGGGAGGTCATCGATACGATAAGCGGAAGCCAGGCGAGGAAGAAGTTCCACAGCAGGAATTGATACTGTACGAATTGCAGCTGGAACGCCCGGATCACCCAGAGGACAAGACACAGAGCCGTTGTCGCGGCCAGGGCATAGAACAGCGGGCTCACGAGGGTCGGCGCGAAGGTGCGGGAGCTTCGATTAACCATGCTCGGACGCCTCCCTCTTCTCCGTTTGAATGCCTTCGAAAGCCGCAACCGCCAGCTGCGTTATTTCATCGCCGTCCAGCTTGTCGCCCGTCACCAGCAAGCGGTAAAAAATCGGCCCATAGAGGAGATCGGTCGTAAGTTCGCTGTCAAGCCCCGCCTTCAGCTCTCCGCGTTGAATGCCGCGCTCGATCAATTGACGAGCCTCCAAGCGGCGAGGGCGGAAGTATCCGTTCCGATACGCCTCCGCCAATCCGGGATCGAATTGCCCTTCGCCGATTAATTCCGTGATCACCTTCCCCTCGCCGCTCTGCAAGAAACGGGCCAGGTTAGACGCATGAACGACGATATCCCGGAAGGCCGAGCCCGTGTCGGGGACAGGCATTCTGTCCGCAGCGGCAGACAAATACCCGTCGACGACAACAGCCGCCTTGTTCGGCCACCACTTATAGATCGTCGCTTTGCTTACACCCGCCCGCTCGGCGATTTTCTCCACGGTTACCGCAGCAAAGCCGTTCTCCAGCAGCAACTCATAGGAAGCGGCCAGAATCGCCTTTTGCGTTTCAACGTTACGCGGTCGCCCTCTTTGCGCACTCATTCAAATCCACCCTTTCGGCTCGAAATCTCCATCTAAACGTTACGTTCAGTATATCAAAAGTTGGACAGAAAAGAATCCTCTTCCGCCTATTTACAAAACGATACGTTCAGTATATTATATTCTCATGATTTAATAAACGATACGTTCAGTTTTGTTTTTATGAAAAGTATCCCTACATTCAAGGAGGAAACAATCATGCACAAACCCCAAGCTCCGGCAGGCGCTCGCCTGTCAAACCGATTAACCTTTCTGCTTGCAGCCTCATGCGGACTTATTGTCGCCAACCTTTATTACGCCCAGACCCTGGTCGGACCGATCAGCGCGGCAATGGGACTGTCCTCGGCGGTCGCGGGATTCATCGTCACCCTGACCCAGATCGGGTATGTCGCGGGATTAATATTCATCGTGCCGCTTAGCGATGTGCTTGAAAACCGCCGTCTTACGACAGCTTCCTTGGCAATTACCTCAGCCGCTTTGGCCGCGGCCGCCTTTTCTCCGAATGCGGCGATCTTCCTCGGCTCGTCTCTCTTCATCGGAATGGGAGCCGTTGCCGCGCAAATCCTGGTTCCCTATGCCGCTTATTTGGCAACGGAGGAACAACGCGGACGCGCCGTAGGAAACGTGATGAGCGGCCTTCTGCTCGGAATCATGTTCGCTCGTCCAGCGGCAAGCTTGATGACCAGCCTGTGGGGCTGGCAAGCCGTATTTGCCGTTTCGTCCGTCTTGATCGCTCTCCTTGCCGTTCTGTTGACCCGAATACTGCCCGTGCGCGCCCCCTCGCCTACGGTCGCCTACGGGAAGCTAATCCTCTCGTTGGGCACGCTGCTCAGGCGCACCCCCGTGCTCCGCCGCCGGGCCTTCTATCAGGCTTGCTTATTCGGAGCATTCAGCCTTTTCTGGACGACGGTTCCATTACGCTTGGCGGAGGACTTCGGCATGTCCCAGCAAAGAATCGCCTGGTTTGCATTAGTCGGCGTGAGCGGCGCGATCGCCGCCCCGATTGCCGGCAGGCTGGCGGATAAGGGCTGGAGCAGAAAAATGTCCGGAGCCGCGATGGCTATCGCATCCTTGTCCTTCCTGTTGATCTATCTCGTTCGCGGCCAGTCCGCGACAGCGCTTGTCCTGCTCTTTATCTCGGCGATCACGCTGGATATGGCCGTCTCCGGCAATCTCGTGCTGGGGCAGCGTTCGATTTACGCCTTGGGGAGTGAAGCCAGAGGACGTCTGAACGGGCTGTTCATCTCGATTTTTTTCATCGGGGGAGCTGTCGGATCGGCACTTGGGGCCTGGTCCTACGCTTACGGAGGCTGGGCGGTTACCGCCCTAGTCGGAGTGTTCATGCCGCTCGTTGCTTTGCTGGCCTTCTTTACCGAGAGGGAAGCTTAAACGCCGTTCGCTTCAAGGAAGTAAAAACGGCTTCGCCGGTCTTGGGCACGGCGGCGAAGACGCAAAAACCTCCAGCCTGCGGAAGGCCGGAGGATGCTGCGCTATGTTCTGTTTGGCCTTAAAGGCTATGCATACAGAATAAAAAACTGCACATCATGCCCGTTCTGCTTGAGATAGTTGTACAGCTGGGAACGGTGATGGAACATATGGGTAACGACCTCGATCAACCACTTCGCCTGCACCGCGCCATGGTCCAGATAATAGGCTTTCGTCGATTTGTGAAGCAGCTCATCCTCGCTCAACGAAAGAATATACCGCTTGAACAGCTCGCAATTGTCCTCCAGACGCCGAACCAACAGCTCCCGGTCGGCAATGCCCGCAGACGCGTTCTCGATCGCGGCTACCTCCGGCTCCGACTTTTCCTGCAGAATAGCCAGATCCGAAGCCGGAATGGCGACAAGATGGTGAACCAGCTCCAGCAGGGAACGCATATTGGCCTGCGGGCGATACGCCCACTCCCCTTCTCCGATTCGGGCAATTAACGAACCAGTTGTCCTCACGACCAAATCCAGCTCCTGCAATAAATGGTCTCGCATCTGCAACGTTCCGTTCATGCTTCATTTCTCCTTTTTTAGCCAAATCAGTTTGTACGCATCCCGATCACTCGGGCTTATACCGTTCGGCGAGCCGACACGCCCGCTCGTAAATTCCCGCTCTGAGCGCCGGCGGCTCCAATACGTCCGCATCCGTGCCCAGTTGGGTAAAAAAATCCAGCGCCCACTCCCATTCGGACGAGGGACAATCGAAGGCAAGCTCCCATTGCGACTGGTCTAGTTGACGCACGAGCCCGCCGATATGAGGGTCCTGCTCGGCAAGCAAAGCGCCCCGGTAAGAAAGCTCGACCCGAATGCGGATCGACCCGGCTTTCGCTTCGTCCCGCTCCCGATTGCGGTCTATCTGAACTTGCCCCGCAAACGGCGGCTCCATCGGCTGGACCTCGACGAACCGATCGATGCGAAATGTCCGTTGCTCCCGATGGAACGCGGAGTAGGCATCGCAGTACCAGAAGCCGTGCGCGGAATATATGCGCTGGGGCAGCAGCTCCAGCCATCTTTCCTGCCGCTCGGAACGATAATAGGCGCGAACCCAGACGGAGGCCCCTGCCCAGACCAACAGCTTTTCAAGCCAAGGCGTCGTGTAGCTGCGACTGGGAATTTCCATCTCGAAGCGAGAAAGCAAAGGCTCCACCTGCTGCAGAACGTTCTCCGGCATCGTTGCCCTAAGCTTGTCAATCGCCGTCCAGCGCGCTTGATTAAACGGCGTGTCGGCCATTTTCGTCATCGCGTTCAGCGAGAACAAAATCGCAAGCGCCTCCTGGGAATCGAATTGCAGCGGAGGCAGCTTGAAGCCGTCCATCAAGCGAAACCCGCCTGCAGGTCCCGATACGGCATAGAGGGGTATGCCGATCTCGGCGAGCGCCTCCATATCGCGGAGAATCGTTCTTTTGGACACCTCCAGCTTGTCCGCCAGAGCTTGAGCCGTTTCCGGCCGTTGCTGCAAAGCGATTACGATGGCAATGAGACGGTCGTTTCTTTTCAAGCCAGCCCCTCCCTTGATCTGAATTCAGTATAGCATGTCATCAGTGACACCATGAATGTCACCAATAGAGGCAGAGCCAATCGACAATTATTCTTGCTTCATCTTTCTAAAAGACGAAAAAAAGCAGGCAGGATCGTTCATCCCGCCCGCCTTTTCATCCTTTACGAAAGTCAATCTACCTACAGCCGCTTCGGGAAGGGAGATCCGCAGTCAATCCTGCGCCCAGAGGAGCAGTAATTAGCCGACATCGCTCCTTGTCGCTTGGTATCGGATACCGGCACCCATTCGCTCCCCGATCACGCGCCGTTGCCGCCCGCCGCAAGCTGCTCCAGCTTCTTGACGTATTTGCACACCGTAGAGACATAGGTCGCATGGGACCAGGTAAGCGGAGCGACCGAGAGCGGCTCGCCCGTCTCGGGATGCAGCTGCTCCGGCAGATTGCCGCCCGGCAGCGCAAATCCGGCGACCTTCTCCAGCGTTCTGCGCGGCTCCTCCAGTCCCTCTGCGGTGCGGGCGGTTTCGATCTGGAAGCCCGCCACCCACAGCGTGCAGATGATCCAGGGATTGCCGGGCACCCGGTCTATGTCGTCGGATTGGCGGAAATAGTAATCGTTCGTATACCGCGCAATGCCTCCAACCTCCGTCCGGATGCGAAGCTTCTCGGAGATCGCCTCCATCGTCTTCGATACCTTCTCGTCTTCGGCGGGAAACACTCCGAATTCGAACAGGGCGAACAAGCTGCTCTCCACCGTCATATCCTTGACCCACTGACCGTTCTCCAGAACGAGACCGCGAGCATAACGCCCGGACTCTTCGTCCCACAGCCGATCTACGATGCCTTGCTTCATGCGTTCGGCGACCTCGCGGTACTGATCGCTGCGGTCGTAGTCGCCGAACAGATCGGCGAAATACGCAGCGGCCATCAAGCCGCCGTAGACGGAAGCCACCGTATAGGTCCAGATGCCGTAGCGCTCCTCCCATAGATCGTAGCTCGGCTTGGGCAGATTCAAGTCCGTCTCCATATAGTCGCACAGGAACGCCGATGCCTTGCGAATGAGCGTGCCGTATAAGGACTGTGCCAGCTCGATCTCCCCGTGGCGGGCATAATCCTTCCATAGGGCATACAGCACCAGAGCCGTCTCGTCCTCCTGGATCGGGAGCCTCGGAACGCCGTTCACGACGTACGGATGCCAGCTGGAGCCGACCGTGCCGTCGGGATTGTATTTATGGTGCAAGTAACCTTCCGGCGACAGGTTGCGACCGCAAAATTGGAAGAAAGACGCGATCGTCCCGTGATAGCCCGCAAGCGACATCGCATCCGCGATAAGCGCTCCGTCCCTCGGCCACATATAGCTGTAGTGATCCCGGTTGTATTGCAGAATATCGGTATCGTTGGCGGCGATAATCGCGCCGCGCTCGTCAATCTGAGTCTTGACGATAAGCAGGCTGTGCTTGAATTGGCGCACGACGCCAGAGGGCAGATCCCCGGTTCGGCCGCCGGCTCTGGACAGCCAGTTGTTCCAATAGATGACGATCCGGCTGAGCAGCTTCTCGGGATGGCTGTCCTGCACGTATTGGTCCAGCCGTTTGACCTCCTCCATGTTCTGCCCGATGGACATCCAGTAGTAGATCGTCCGTTCCCCGCCTTGCGGGACGAACGTCCGGAAGCTGATCGTGCTGTCCACCGACCCCTGAGAAATGCTGTTTCCCATGAGCTCCCCGTCCTCGGCGTCCCGCCAGGTGCCCTCCGCGGAGTGGAATCGCTTGATTCCCGTGGAGAACTGGTAGATTCCGCCCTGGTCGGACTTCCCGTTAAACATGAAGTACGAGGATCGCTTATAGTGGAATACCGTTCGATTCCCCGGGTAAAAAGCCGCCGTGTCCCCTACCTCATTGCCGTCGATCATCAGGTCATGGTGGAAAAACACCCGGACGTCCCGTTCGTGATCCCGCAGATTGCGTACGACGACGCGCTTCAGATAGATGCTCTCCCGCTGATGAATGCCGTCGTTCAGTTGCAGCTCCAGTCCCATGCGCTCATGGCGTGCCGTCACGTTCGTAACGAGCGAATCCTCGATATACCCGAGCTCTATCGCCCATTCCGGGTCGTCCAGCCAAGCGAATGAGCCGTCGCACCATACGCCGAACCGGCAGGCGTGCCCGCCCACATGATTCTGCTGCCCCACGTACGGATAATAGACGTCCCGAATGTAACCCTTGCCGTCCAAGTTGACGAGCGTTTTTCCATTGCCGATGACCAGATGTCGTGCCATGCCAATCCTCTCCTTCTTAGCTGACGAGTTCGCGATATAGTTTGCAATAAAGTCTGGCAGAAGTCTCCCATCCGTAATCCTTCTTGGCGCCGTTGGCCACGATTCTGGCCCAGTGCTCTTCTTCTCTGTAGTAAGCAAGCGCGCGTCGAACGGTGAACAGCAGATCATGCGCCGAAGGGGGACCGAACGTAAATCCGGTACCTGTACCGTTATATTCGTTGTAAGGCTCCACCGTGTCTTTCAGCCCTCCCGTCTCGCGCACAATCGGCACCGTCCGATAACGCAAGGCGATGAGCTGGCTTAGCCCGCAAGGCTCGAAGCGGGAAGGCATCAAGTACAGATCCGAGGCGGCGTAGACCCGACGGGCCAAGCCCTCGTTGAAGCCGAACCAGAGCGCGATCTTGTCGCGGTGCGCATGCAAGGCGTCGCGCAGCATCGCCTCGATGGCGGGCTCGCCCGATCCGAGGATAACAAGCTGAATGCGCTCCTTCATCAGCTCGGGCAGCGCCTCGGCAATGAGATCGAACCCCTTCTGGGCCGTCAGCCGCGAAACGATCCCGATCATCGGGACGGCTCCGTCCTCCGGCAGCCCGAGCTCTCTCTGCAAGGCCAGCTTGTTCTGGCGCTTCTTATCCAGCGAATTGCGGTAATTCAGGAACAAGTGCGGATCGCTCATCGGATCGTACACCTGCGTATCGATCCCGTTCAGAATCCCCCACAGCTGCTGCGAACGCTCCCGGATGACGCCGTCCAGCTTTTCGCCGTATTGCTCCGTCTGGATCTCCTGAGCGTATGTATAGCTTACGGTAGACAGCCTGTCCGCGAAGCGTAGCCCCGCTTTCATGCAGCTTGCGGCCCCGTAGAACTCCAGGCTGTCCTTCGTGAACGAATCGTCCCCCGTCGCCAGCAGCTCCTGCAGCAGCTCCCGCGAGAACACCCCCTGGTATTGCAGATTGTGAATCGTAAATACCGTCCGAATGTCCCGATATCCCGGCCGATTCCCGTATCTTGTGCGCAGCAGGAAGGGAATCAATCCCGTCTGCCAATCGTGGCAATGCAGAATATCCGGCAGATGCTCCAGCTTGTCCAGCATTTCCAGCACGGCGAAGCAGAAGAAGGCGAAGCGCTCGGCTTCGTCGCCATACCCGTACAAATATCCCCGCTTGAAATAAAACTCGTTGTCGATCAGAAGGAAGCGCACGCCGTCGACGCAAACCTCCTGAATGCCGCAATACTGCCTGCGCCAGCCCAACTGAACCTCTATGATGGAGATAGTCGTCACCGCATCCGCGATTGCCGGCGGGATCTCTCCGTATTTCGGCAGAACGACCGTCACCTCCACGCCTTGCCTCGCGAGCGCTTTAGGGAGAGCGCCGACAACGTCGGCCAGCCCTCCGGTCTTCACGAGCGGCATCGCCTCGGATGCCGCAAACATCACTCGCATGGACTCCCCTCCCTTCAGATGACTTTGCGCTTAAGCGCAATGAACGGCACGTCCGTGGAGCCCCTCAGCTGCTGCAGAGCGCGGATTTCCACTTCCTTGTCCAGAATACAGTTTTCCAAAGAGCCGTTCTCGCCGATGACGCCGTTTTGCATGACGATGCTGTTGCGTACGACCGCCCCTCTCGCGACCTTGACCCCGCGAAACAGAATGCTGTCCGTCACGGTGCCTTCGATATCGCACCCGTTGGCAATCAAGGAATTGGCGACGTCCGCACCGTTTCCGTAGTGAGTCGGCGGTTCGTCCTTTACCTTCGTATAGATGGCGCCGGGCTTGAAGAAAAGCTCTTTCCACACGTCCTGCCGCAGCAGCTCCATGCTGTGCTGATAATAGGCGGCGATATTGTTGACGACGCCCAGCGCCCCTTCGTGCATATAAGCGTGCACCTGCAGCCGGTTCAAGCGGGACAGAATCGAATGCCGCACAAAATGGTCGCGCCCTTGCGCCAGAGAGGTTTCCACGAGATCGAGAAGCAGCTCCTTGCTCAGCACGTACATCTCCATGGAGACGATGTCGCTGTCCAGCCTGCCGAAATGATCCTGCATCTCCACGATCCGCCCTGTCTCATCAACCTTCGCCTTGCGTGCGAGTCCGGGCGTTCCGCCGGGCGTCCGCTTGCAGACGACGGTAATGTCCGCTCCCGACTCCCGATGCTGGTCCAGTACCTTGGAGAAATCGACGTTGCATACCATATGGCTGCGCGAGATGACGACATAATCGAGCGCGCTGCGCGCGAAATAGTCCCGATGACGGTAGAAATGATACAAATCGCCTTTGCCGAAATCCGTCTGATCGTCCATCGAAGGCGGCAGCACGAACAGCCCGCTCTGCTTGCGGTGCAGATCCCAATTCGCGCCCGAGCCCAGATGATCCATCAGCGACCGGAACTTCCGGTGCGCAAAGACCGCCACCTTGGGAATGCCCGAATTAACCATGGAGGACAGCGTAAAATCGATCAGCCGATACCGCCCGCCGAACGGCACCGTAGCCAGGCAGCGATTGGCCGTCAGGGCCTCCATCTCATCCGCTTCATGAATCAAGTTGATTACTCCCATCAAGGGCAGCTTCATACCGGCTCCGCCTCCTTAAGCTCCTGCTGCGGGCGGATTGTCTCTCCGCTCCCGACTACCGCAATCTCCTCCGCGTCCACGCTGCCGACCTTGCAGCCGTCTCCGACGACAGCGCCTTCGCCTACGATGGCGCGAATGATGGTCGCATGTCTGCCGATGATCGCGCCGGGCATCAGGATCGAATCCTCAACGAAACTGCCCTCGCCGACGCAGGCTCCGTTGAATAGCACGGAACGGTTCACATGACCTTCGACGACGCACCCCTCGTTAATCAGCGAGCCCTTCACCTTCGCGCTTGGGGATACGTAATGCGCCGGCTGGTTCGGACTTGCGGTGAAAATCCGCCAGTCGCGGTCGTTCAGTCGAAGCGAAGGCTTCTCCTCCAGCAGATCCATATTGGCCTCCCACAAGCTGTCGATCGTCCCGACATCCTTCCAGTAATCATCGAACTGATAGGAATACAGCCGCGCATCGTCGGCCAGGAGCGCCGGAATGACATCCTTGCCGAAATCGTTGGAAGAGCCCGGCTCCGCCTCGTCGCGAATGAGCGCATCGCGCAGCACCGACCACTTGAACATGTATACGCCCATCGAGGCCAGGTTGCTGGTAGGCTTCTTGGGCTTCTCCGCGAATTCGACGACCCGCCCTTCCTCGTCCACCCGGAGGATTCCGAAGCGGCTGGCGTCCGCCCAAGGCACGCTGATCACCGCAATGGTCGCGTCCGCGTTGTTTTTCTTGTGCGCGTCCAGCAGCAGATCGTAGTTCATTTTATAGATGTGGTCGCCCGAAATTATCAGCACGTATTCCGGATCATAGCGTTCAATGAAGCCAAGATTCTGATAGATCGCATTGGCCGTCCCCTTGTACCAGGAGCCGCCCTTCTGGCGAACGTACGGCGGCAGGACGTGCATGCCCCCCTCGCGGCGATCCAGCCCCCACGGAGAGCCGATCCCAAGATGCTGCGTCAGCACGAGCGGCTGATACTGAGTAAGCACCCCGACCGTCTCGATGCCCGAGTGCACGCAATTGCTGAGCGTAAAATCGATAATCCGGTATTTGCCTCCGAACGGCACTGCAGGTTTGGCCAAATCCTTCGTGAGCACGCCCAGCCGTCGGCCTTCTCCGCCGGCGAGCAGCATGGCAATGCATTCATTTTTGCGCATCCCATCATTCCTCCCCTAGTTCGTTGTCCATCGCGATAACGGGCTTTAATCGGCTCCCGTCGCCTCTTCCTGCGGCTCCCAGAGCAGCACGGATAAAGCGGGAACCGGAATCTCGATGCTGCAGGGCTTGCCGTGCATGGCGATATTCAGCGCTTCGACCCGCTCGGGCACAGCCGCGCCGGAGCCTCCGTAATCCGCAAGATCGCTATTGAGCAGAAGCCTGTAAGCTCCGGGGCTCGCAACCCCGATCCGGTAAGACGAATAGCCGGTTCTGGCAAAATTGCAGACGGCGACGACCGCGCCCCTCCGGTTCCGCGCTTTCCGCTGGAAAGAAAGCATGCATTGCTCGGCATTGTTGACATCGATCCACTCGAACCCTCCCGGGACGTGATCCCCTTCCCACAAAGCCGGATGTCGCGTGTAGATCCGATTCAATTCCCGGACATACCGGCGCATGCTGTCATGGAGAGGATATCGCAGCAGCCCCCAATCCAGCCCCTCGGCGTCCTTCCATTCGTCGAATTGCCCGAACTCGCCGCCCATGAAGAGCAGCTTCTTGCCGGGATGGGTCATCCAATAGCCGTAGAACAGACGCAGGTTGGCGAATTTCTCTTCGTAGCTGCCGGGCATTTTGTTCAATAAGGATTTCTTGCCGTGCACGACCTCGTCGTGGGACAGAGGCAAGACGTAATTTTCGGAATAGGCGTAATGCATGGAAAAGGTAATGAGAGAATGGCAGGCGGATCGGTCGGCCGGATCGGTCTCCATATATCGGAGCATGTCGTTCATCCAGCCCATATTCCACTTGTAATTGAATCCGAGGCCTCCAAGATAGGTTGGCGAGGTAACGGCCGGATAGGAGGATGAATCTTCTGCCATCATGAGGCTCTCGGGATAATAGAGAAAGACGGTTTCGTTCAGCTTGCGCAAAAAATGAAGCGCTTCGATGTCCTCGGTTCCGCCGTAACGGTTAACCGTGCGCATCGATTCGGGTTTATCGAAATTCAAGTCCAGCATGCTCGCCACCGCATCGACGCGCAAGCCGTCGATATGATACACGTCCAGCCAGAACAATGCGTTGGAGAGCAGAAAGCTCAGTACCTGGGGCTTGCCGTAATCGAAGGCTAGCGTTCCCCATAGCGGCTTCTCCGCCCTGCGGGAATCGGTATGCTCGAATAGCGGCGTTCCATCGAACCGCCTTAGGCCGTGTTCGTCCTTGCAGAAATGGCCGCACACCCAATCGAGCAGCACTCCGATCCCCCGCTGATGGGCCCGCTCCACAAGCTTCTTCAATCCGTCCGCCGGTCCGTAGCGACTTGTCGCGGCGTAATACCCCGTGGCCTGATACCCCCAGGAGCGGTCTAGCGGATGCTCGGTCAAGGGCAGCACCTCGATGTGCGTATACCCCATCTCGCATACGTAGTCGACCAGCTCGTACGCCAGCCGCTCGTAATCGCGGAATTGCTCCGCCGCATCCATGCGCCACGAGCCGAGATGCACCTCATAGATCAGCATCGGCCTGTCATAGGGAGCATGGACCTTCCTTCGCTGCATCCAGTCCCCGTCCTGCCACTCGTACCCTTCAAGCGAAGTCACGATAGAGGCGGTATGAGGACGCAGCTCGCATTGAAAAGCGAAAGGGTCGCTTTTCAGCACGCGTTCTCCGCGTTCTCCCGTAATCTCGTACTTGTAACGCGCGCCTTCGGTGAGTCCGGGCCCGAAGCCGACCCACACGCCTGTCGTTCCGACCTGCTCCAGAGAGAGCGAACGGGAACGATCGCCCCGGCCCCAATCGGAGAAGTCCCCGACGACGGCGACCTCCCGGGCATGAGGAGCCCAAGCGACGAAGCGCACGCCCCGGCTCCCGCCGTATTCCATCGGATGCGCCCCGAACGTGCGATAGGCCCGAAAAAGCTGCCCGGTATTGAACAGGTACAGGTCGTCGGAGGATACGAAAGCCGGCGATACCTGCATGCAGCGTCACCTCCCTGGGAATGGAGCTTGCGAGAATCGGTTGGAAACGTAAATTTCGTATTAGAATTGTTAACTTTACGTTAATTTCCCTTACAACTCACACGAAATTTACATTCATTATAACGAAAATTCTGAAAATAATCACCCCATTTTCAAAAATGTCGTAAGAAAGTTCGCGGCTCGGCACCCGCGACAACTAAAGGTATGCCTCTTCACTAATTCGTATTCCTATCGTTCATTTCCTTCCGGCGTTTACTTCTTCGCTGGAAGTGTTAAATTGAAAAGGAGAACAATTTCATGGCTCATCCGAAGAGAGAAAGAGGTTACAGCTATGCCACAAGGAAAATGGTTCCGCATCGGATACGGAGTAATCGTTATACTGCTCATTGCTTATCTGGCTTCCAAGGTCGATTTTCTGTTCAACCCCGTCGGAGACGTGCTTGCGGCGCTCTTCTTGCCGATCGTGATTTCCGGCATGTTCTACTACATGCTCCGCCCCGCCGTCCGCTTACTCGCGATCAAGCTGCCGCTTTCGTTATCGATTCTCATCGTCTATTTGTTCGTCATCGGCCTGATCTTTCTCTTCTCCTGGCTTGTATGGCCGCCCATTCGCCAGCAATCGATGACGCTCGTCGATAACTTCCCTCAGATCATGGAAGGAATCCGCAAGTGGGTCGTTTCCTTGCAGGAGCATCCTTGGATTCAGAACCTCAGCAAGGATGAGTCCTTCTCGACGGAAAATGTCGCTTCGCAGCTTTCCTCCGCGCTGGGCGATCTTCTGAATTCGGTTGTCGGCAGCATACGCAGCGTCTTCAACACGCTCATGAGCTTTTTCCTCCTGCTTGGACTTGTGCCGCTCATTATCTACTACATGCTTAAGGAGGACCATAAGTTCCCGGCGCTGGTCACCCGCTTCCTGCCCGCCCGCTATCACCATGAGGTACTGGCCGCGATCAAGGAAATCGACGGCTCCATCGGCTCTTTCATTCTAAGCAAGGTCATTACGTCGCTCGTGATCGGCACGCTGGTATTCTGCGGCTATCTCATCATCGATCTGCCTTACCCGCTGCTGCTCGGACTTGTCGCGGCGATCACGAACGTCATTCCCTATCTCGGACCGCTGCTTGCCGGAATTCCGGCAGTCATCGTCGGGCTGACCATCTCTCCCCTTGCCGCGCTGGAGGCCTGCGTCGTCGTCATGATCTCCAACCAGATTGAGTCGAATCTCGTCGCGCCGAAGATCATGGGCAAGCAGCTTAACGTCCATCCCCTGACCATCATGCTGCTGCTCATCGGCATCGGTGCCGTCATCGGTCCGCTCGGCATGATCATCGTCGTTCCGACTTACGCCATCCTCAAGATTATCGTCATACGGATCTACCATTACAACCAGAGAAACCGCATCGACAAGGTTCCGAAATTCCTCGATGAGCCCCCCGCCAAAACCTGACCAGGCCGAGGCTGTTCACCAGCGAGGGGGGACAGCCTTGCACGCATTCTCTAAATAAACAAACGGCACAGCCCGATGAACAATAAAAAACCGTTCTTGGCAAACGGCGGGGAGCCGCCGTATGCCAAAGGAACGGTTTCTTTCGGAGCCGCTTGCTTTGGCTCCTCGCCCTTCTTGCCCTTGTCGGGAAAGAACGCTTGATTTACTTCCAGGCCACTTGACTCCAGCGCAGCTCGTTGCGGAACTGCACCGGCTTCGTATCCTTGTCGATAACGACGCATTCGATTCCGATAATTTCGGCGAAATCGAGTATCTGCTCCGTCGTCACCGCGAACGAATAGACGGTGTGATGCGCGCCGCCAGCCAGAATCCACGCTTCCGCGCCGACCTGAAGCGAAGGCTGCGGCTTCCATAACACGCGAGCCACGGGCAGCTTCGGCATCGGCCGGTTGACCTCGATGCCATCCACCTCGTTGACGATCATGCGGAACCGATTGCCCATGTCCACGACGGAAACGTTAATCGCGGAGCCGCCTTTGCCGTCGAATACGATCCGGGCAGGATCGGCTTTGCCGCCGATGCCGAGCGGATGAACCTCGATTCTCGGCTTGGACTTGGCGACCGTCGGACACACCTCCAACATATGCGCGCCAAGCACAAGCTCATTGCCCGGCTCGAAATGGTACGTGTAGTCCTCCATGAAGGAAGTGTCCACGCCGCCCGCGATAATCTTCACCAGACGCGTCAAGGCCGCCGTTTTCCAGTCGCCCTCGCCTCCGAAGCCGTACCCCTGCTCCATCAGGCGTTGAACCGCAAGGCCCGGCAGTTGCTCCAGGCCGTGCAGGTCCTCGAACGAGGTCGTGAACGCCGTAAAGCCGCCTTCCTCCAAGAACGATTTCAGCCCCAGCTCGATGCGAGCCTGATAGGCGATCGCATCGCGCACAGCGCCAGGCTTAAGACCTTCTTCGGCAATGATGTATTTCTCCGCGTATTCCTCCATCAGCTTGTCTACCGCCTCTTGGGATACCGCGTTGACCCGGGCGACCAGATCGCCCACGCCATAGCCGTTCACGGACCATCCGAACTTGATCTGCGCCTCCACCTTGTCTCCGTCCGTTACCGCAACCTCGCGCATATTGTCGCCGAAGCGGGCAACCTTCAGTTGGCGGCTTTCCACGGAAGCAACCGCTGTACGCTCCCAGCTGCCGATGCGCGAGCGCACGTTGGCGTCCTGCCAGAAACCGACCACCACCTTGCGCGAGATGCCCATGCGGGCGCCGATAAAGCCGTATTCGCGGTCTCCGTGCGCGGCTTGGTTCGTATTCATGAAGTCCATGTCGATCGTTTCCCACGGAATATCGCGGTTGTATTGCGTATGAAGATGCAGCAGCGGCTTGCGCAGCTCAGACAGTCCGGCAATCCACATTTTCGCGGGCGAGAACGTATGCATCCATGTAATAATTCCCGCACACGAGCTGTCGGAATTAGCCTCGATGCATAGCTGGCGAATCTCTTCGGACGATTTCACGACCGCCTTGAACACGATCGGATAAGGAATGGCCGCATCCTTCGCCAGTCCGTCGGCCATCTCGCGGGAATGGTCCGCCACCTCTTCCAACGTCTCCGGTCCGTACAAGTGCTGACTTCCGGTCACAAACCAGAATTCATAGGGCCTTATCTGCAGCATTAGCGATGTCCTCCTGACAATGTATTGAATTTGGGTATAACTTGTACGTACATGCTTACAAGTTATATTTTACAACCAGCCTATGCATAAAACAACTGGTTATTTTGATTCTCGCCATATTTTCCAGACAACCTCGCTTCTGAAGCACATGTTGTACATACGAGTTGGAGCGACGATGATACTTATTTTCTTGGACGCGCCGTTAAGAGCATCACAACAGAGTCCGATGGCGCGGAGACTCTGATGGAGAGCAAGAGCTATAACAAAGCTTATAACCACTTTTCATCGGGAGAATTCAAAAGCGTGTATCTCGCGCAATTGGAGAAGCTGATTGAGGAGAGTACAGCAAAATTAAAGCAACTGTTGAAGCAGGCATTGATCAAGAACAATAATGTCCCGCTTCAAGTCACTGATGCCTACATAACTTACAGCGTTATTGATACTCCGGAAGCAAACATTCAGGTGATCAATCTGACGGAAAAGAAAATCGTTTCTTTTGATGTAACCTTTAAATGCTACGATAATTATGGAGATCCGGTAATCAACCCGATTTCGAAATCCAGCCTGTTCAAAGGCACCACGCAGACCTTTGAACTCCCCTCCGGGAGAAACATGACATTTACCTGGGATCTATTGTGGCAAGCTAACACAAGCTCCCTCCGCAACATAACGATCACCAAAGTCGCATACTCCGACGGCACCGTATGGAAACGAAAGTAACCCTATTACTCTAGTAATTAAAGCCATCTTCTTTCTTGAGAAGGTGGCTTTCCTGAGTGATGCACCTTCTTCATTCTTGAAATCTACAGTTGGAACGCGTATAGCGAAAATCCGATTGCTACAAGTAAAGAATAGCTCCCGCGGCCTCAATGCAGTGTTTTGGTGCTATGTTCATCGCTACAACCATATTGCTGAATCCAACGGTTTATCATGGTAAGGCACGCTTTGCAGAATAATCGTTGCCTCCGAATCGGCACCACGCAATTCAAATCCCTTGCACACTGGCTTGGAGTCCGTCCATGTTGACGGAGCCGGGCGGCGGTGTCAGAGTGCCGGTAAACGTGTAGCTCCCAAGCGTTTCGGGGTCGTAGGCGGGCGTGCCGCCATCCCAAGTAACCACCGCGTTGCAGGGTTACTGGCACAGATGTGGGCAGTTCCGTATGCGACGGACAGTAGCAATCGCGATAACATGTCGTTTCGTTGCTGACAAAATCAAAAATATTTTCAATTCAGCCTCCCCTACTATTAATTGTCGTACTAAACATACTTCAAGGTGCGATCTGCTTCTCGTCCTCCTTATCGGGGCGGCATACGCTACAGTTGCGATGAATTTTGAAAAAAACGGGGGAAAACGAAGATAAAAAAACAGGGCAACCATGGTGGTATCTGGTCATAATCGACCTGTTCAATGTATCGGTATAGCGTTCTTTAGGTTATTAAAGCAACGATGTGCGTACATACAAAATGACGAAAACTTTATACGAGTATTACATGGGTTAGATGTGTTATTGATTGAATGATGGGTTCATTCGGCACTGGGTAGCCCCTACCGAAAAAAGACCACAGTGAGCAATCGCACCTCAACTGTGGTCATCATATTACTTACTCTCTAAAGACTCTGTCCATTGCTTAAAAATATCAAGCAACTCTTGTAAATTACGACTACCACCAAATCCTCTAAATATCATTTTTTGAATATTACAATGAACCCAGTCTACTTCACTTCGTTCAATTTTTAATGGTTCAAACACCGCTTCTTCTAACGAAGTTCCCTCTAGATTGATGTAAATCGACCATCCTGGATTATCGAGGTTTGATATTCTTATCCCCTGTGAATGTTCCCAATCACCGTCACAATTTCTAGCAAACCATTCTTCTAACCAATTCAATAAGTTCACTCACTCATCTCCTTATTTTGGTAGTTCATCAGGGTATGGCGCTCTAGCCCGTTGAATGATGGATTCATTGGACACTGGGTAGCCCCCACCAAAAAAAGATACCTTGAGAGGCATAAAGCCAATCAAGGTAAGGAAGAGAGCAAAATATATTATTTAACTTTCAATACTTGTTCCGAAAATTTCACATATTCATCATTACATTCAGTTTTTAATCCCAGTGTCTGCAAAAAGTCATGAATATAATCCTTAAGAACTGATTCAAACACATGGATTGGGACATATTCTAATCCAGTCGAATATGGAAAAGAAATCTCCTCTGAATATACACCTTCATTATTCCACGATATTTCCACTTGATTACCAATTTTTCTGAAATAAACCTCAGACAGGTATGAGCCTCCCCTACTAGAAAACCAAGAATGTTTGAACTCCCAGTCTTGTTTTGTGCTAAACCACTCATCAAATTCATCATCGTTGTCTGAATCAAATTCCAAACTGCTAGCTAATAGTTCTATCGAGGTTTTACCTTGAACAGGTAAAGGAAACTCTTCATCAGTTAAAATGGTCGGCAGATTTTCACTTAACCATTCTACTAAGTGAATCAAGTTCCATTCATAAGTGGTATCTTGATTGTTCCTAGAAAACTTACAAAGTTCTTTCCCATTGACCCAAAGCTCAAACTTCCCCCACGATTCAGCAAGCAATCCCTTTTCGTTAAAAGGATTCTTTGTAAAGTCATATTTAATTGCAAATATACGAGTATCACCAAACACTCTCAAGCCTAATCACCTCATTTGTTATTTTTTATCATTTTATTATAATCTGCTTTAGAAATTTTTCCGTCATTAACCATTTGTCTCAGCACATCGGCAGGTACTTCCTTAGCAGGATTAACAACTTCATAAGGATGCCATCCTGCTTCACCATCAGGTTGAAACTTAACTAACTTGCCTTCATAAATATTGTAAAGTTGTTTGTTCTTTGAGGACGAATAAGCGCCATCTAGTAGCTCTTGCCCAGTTTTCGCATCAGGTATTGGATTAGGGCTTCCCCATCCACTTTGAGGGTCATGCTTAGGGCTAGGCTCATAATTCCTTTTTGGAATACCTCCCACACCCTCAGGAACACAATTCTTCGTATTGGTATTATGCACCCAAATACTCAAATCGGACACAAAGTAAGTATGAAAGTCGGCTACTTCAAAATTATACACCGTGACCTTTTCTTCTAGCTTCACAATCGTTATTTCTTCAATCGTTAGAAGTTCGCCGTTGCTATTTTGTAGTTGGTCTCCTTCCTCCAAGTCTACTGCAAGCACCCACCCCTTGCCTGCTACCCAGAATGGATGATTAAACGTCGTTTCAATGAGTTGGCCGTTTACCGTAAGCTTGTAGATCACGTCTCGCTCGTTGCGAAACAGGTTTAATACTTCCTTGTACGCAATCTCGCCTGTCTCGTCATCCTTAGAGAGCACCCGATCTCCGACCTTGATGTCTTCAATATTTCTCTCCCCTTGGTCGGTAATCACCTTAGTTCCAGCCGTGAAGCAATTGCAGCCCTTTCCGAAGAAATCGTACTCCTTCTGCTTCGCTGCACGAGAGCTCCCGGGCTGCAGCTTCACAGAATTCGTTACCTTCTTTTCAGTCTTGGCCAACTGCGCTACGTCATCTACTTTACTTCCTATCTTTATAAGCTTTTTGCCCTTGGATAGGACGTTGATAATTTTTCCACCCGGAATAAAGGTAGTCGCGGCAAATGCTTTATCCAGCCACGAGGCATTCGAGTCAGATAGCGTCTTAACATCGTCTAGAATCAGGAAATCCGCAGTCGCTTTCGATGCCCGCCATGCCCAGTCGAGAAATCCATCGTTGTCTTCATCTCGACTTAAACCGAAAGGATCAATATAAGAAACTGGATTACCGTTAACATAGGCATACCTGTTGAGTGATGCACCTTCTGCAATACTGCCTTGAACGACATCGCGATTCACGAATCGTTTGATCTCCGGGCTGTAATAGCGTGCGCGCATGTAATACAGCCCATTAGGATCTGTCATAACACCGTCGCGTCCATTATAGAGAAACGGATTGTTCGTTTCCCCCTCATGAAGGAGCAACTCGCCATACGCACCATATTCATAACTGTCCGTACGCTGACCCTGTATGTCAGTTAAGACCGTTGTACTGCCTCTTCGATCAAAATGATAGGTAGAGTACGTTCCATCTGCATCTTGTCTACCCAGTAATCCCAAGCCATAGATATAATACGCGTTCGGGGCACCGCTCTCATCTGTCTCCATCAGAACTTGACTTAGATAGGATGCGGTGTCTGTAACATAATAAGTTGCCTCAGTTACACTGATGAGTGAAGTACGCACATCCTCCGCATCATACGTATACCTTATTTCACCAGCTTGAATCAGACGGTTGCGAGAATCGTAAACGAAGGCATCCATTTGTCCATGCAAAGGACCCGAAAGCATGTTCCCATCAGCATCATATTGGATATCTTGTTCATTAAAGCTTAGAAGACGATTGTTGCTGCCAAAGTTCATGGAGATGTCGGCATCTCCGGATATCATAGTCAGATTGCCGGCTGCATCGTATGCATATTGGGTATCGTTTGTTGTGATCAAGCGATTCAACGGATCATAGATATAGGATTTTTCCGCTTCCGTACTCACATTGCCGATTTCGTCGTACGTATATCCATCCTCAATCCATACGGTCCCGTCTGCAGCTACATCTCTTAATTGAAGAAGCTTTCCCGCTGTATCGTAGATTCTGGTCTCGATTGAACCGTCCGTTCTTTTTGTTTTAACCAGTCTTCCGTTGACATCGTACTCGTACCTGGTTACACGACCAGCCCAATCTGTGACTGCAATCATACGATCTGCCGCATCGTAAGCATAGCTTACATTCTTCCCGTCAGGGTAAGTAATCTTCGCCAGCCGACCTGCAGCATCATATGTGTAGCCTATGGTTTGATTACGAGAATCGGTTAAAGTAAGGACACGATTTAATGCATCGTAGGTACGTGTTTTATTCCCGTAGACAGCGTCGGTCACAGAGAGAACATTATCATTGTTGTCATACGAATATGTGACTTCTCCCGCCAACTCGATCGTTCTTGTTAGACGTCCTGCAGCATCATATTCGTTTTGTGCCTGTTGGGCCCTTGCATTCGTTCGAAGTACCAGATGTCCTTTTGAGTCGTATGTGTAGTAAATGCTCCCTCCATAAGCAAAAGTGGTCTGAATAACCTGTCCAAGCTTATTGAACGAATAGCTTGTCCTATCTTGATTCGGGTCCGTATAGCTCGTTAGATTGCCTGCTGTATCGAAGGTTTGGGCACTTATGCCTTCCAATGGATCTGTAACCGAAATCATACGATCTAATGCATCATACTGATAAACCAACGTTCTATCCAGTGCATCCTTTTTCTGAATTACTCGTCCCGCTGCATCATAGTTCAAAGAAGTTGTTGATCCTAATGCATCTGAGACAGATGTTACATGGCCCACGTTATCATATGTGGCTGAGTAGGCAACCGTTCCCGAAGCATCGATACTTTGAATGAGACGTCCTGCAGCGTCGTATACGCTTCGAACTGTTTGATCTAATTCATTGATAGTCGCGACTAAACGACCAAGGGCATCATATTGATAGCGGACGGAGTTGCCCAGTGGATTAGTCACTTTAATGAGTCGATTCTCACTATCATAATGAAGAGTCGTCACATAACCCAACGCGTCTGTCTTTTTCGTCAACATCCCATTCTTGTTGTATGAATAGGCTGTCACGTTTCCATTGCCGTCCGTTTCTGTGAGCAAATGTCCCGCGGCATCATAGGTATAAGAACGAATATGGCCAAGCGGATCTGTAGCTGAAAGCATATTCCCTACAGCATCGTAGCTAAATTGTGTGACAAATCCGTTAGCATCGATAGACTGCACAAGCCGTCCCAAAGCATCATAGACGTAAGTTTCCGAATGCCCTTCCGCATTGGTAGTGCGGATATTACGATCCAACTCATCATACTCATACTGAGTTCTTGCACCTGCAGGGTCTATCTCCTGAACAAGGCGATTTTTGCCGTCATATTCATACAAGGTGCTATAGCCTAAGCTGTCCGTCTTCTCTACCAGTCTGCCGTTCGCATCATAACGCATGGTCATTGTACCGCTCACAGAATCCATTATCGACACGAGATCATTGTTCTTATTGTACACGTAGCTTTTCTTATGGCCGACGGCATCTGTAACAGAAGTAATATTTCCTACTGAATCATAAGTGTAAGCGGTGGAGCTTCCTAAAGAATCCGTTTCCGTAAGGAGTTGACCTGCAGCATCATAAGTGTATGCGTTAATTGCACCTGCTGGATCAATAAAACTCGTGATGTGGCCCGTGGCGTCATAGTCCATCAACTTCTTATTCCCGAGACTGTCGATGGATTGAATAACATCACCTGCAGGGTTATACACGACAGAGACCGCATTTCCCTCGGGATAGATGGTTCTCAACAATCTGTCCAGAGGATCATATTCATATACGGTTTGATTGCCGAGGACATCCGTACTGCTTTTCAATCTGCCTTTGGCATCGTAACCGAGCCGACTTTGATTGCCTAACGCGTCTGTTACTGTCGTTAACCTGTCTACAGCGTCATATGTGTACCTTGTAATGAAACCTAGTGCATCCGTTTTTTCGATTAACTTCCCGTTGCCGTTGTACTTGTAGGTTGTTTCATTTCCAAGTGCATCAATTTGCTTAACGGGAGCTCCAAAGCTGTTGTAAATAATCGTCGTCAAATTACCTAGTTCATCGGTTATTTGCGTAAGATTATTGTCACGATCATAGGCATATTGTGTCAAATATCCTGATGGATCTGAAGTTTGGATGAGTCGCCCGGCAGCATCATAGCTGTATAAGGTCGTATTTCCCTCAGGGTCAGTTACTTCGGCTACTTGATGATTATCATTGTATGCATAGGAGGTGACTCCCCCATTCGGTGCTGTCTCAGCCACAAGCAAACCCTTGATATCGTAGGTATACGATAAACGATTTCCGTTAAGGTCGGTCAAACTGAGCAGATTGTTATTCCCATCATATTCATAGGAAATGTTGTTTCCCGCCGCATTGGTCAATCTGGTTATCCTATTCTGAGCATCGTAAACCATTCGAGTTATCTTGCCTGCAGAATCTTGAATGCTTAATAGATTGCCTCTTTCGTCATATGTCATATGGCTCGTCTGTCCTGCAGGGTCTATCATTTTAGATCTATTCCCGTAGATATCGTAGCTGTAAGAAGTTACTCCACCGGCTTCATCGATTTTCTTAACCAATTTGTATTGGCTGTCATGATACAGCTTACTTATCTTGCCTTCCCTGTTCGTTACCGTTGTGATTAAATAACCGGGTTGCGTGCTTTCATCGTATTGAAAAATTGAAATTGCGCCAAGCGCATCCACTTGTTTAACTACACGCCCCAAGCTGTCATACGTGTCCTTAAAGACTTGTACCCCATCTCTATCGGTACCTGTTAATATGCGCCCCATGGCATCGTAGCTGTAGGTATAGGTGCTTCCAGATTCATCGCTCATCTGGGTTAAATTATTGCTTTCGTCGTATCCAAAGTTAATTTCTCGTTCAATTCCATCCTTCACTTTACGCAAGCGGCCATATTCATCATAAGTGAATTGCAAAGTCTGGCCGGTAAGTGCATTCGTTACCTTGCTTAACGTACCGGCATTATTGTAAGCAAACAGAAGCGATTGCCCTTGTGCATTGATCAGAGACGTCAGATTGCCTTGGGTATCGAACTGATATCTAATATGATCCGCTCTTTTTAGTTCGTAAGTGCCATCTGCATTTTTAATGATTGTATCCCGCTTAACAGCTTGCTCTGACGACGTATACGTATTCGCGTCTTTCGACCAGAACGTGTTATAACGATTGGCTCCCCATTTCAATTGCAGACTGCCATTGTCCATTGCGAGAAGTCGAGCTTCATACTGGTGACTCCACCCTCTTCCCAGGATGCCATTGTTTAGGAAAAGCGAGTTGTAGTTGAGCTGCACGCCGAATGGTAGTGTTCCTTCCTGTGAAAGTTTTGATAATGAAATGACATGAGCACCTGTAGAAGTATCGATCGGATCTTCTACCAACGTCAGCGTATCGACAGTGGACGGATCAATTTTATTAATTTGCTGGACGGCAACATTACCGGACAGACCATCCGAGAAAAGCACAACAAAGGATTCTCCGGGGTCACCATAAACTCGAATCCAATACTGCCCCGATGCAGACGGCGAGAATGTAATCGTATGATCCGGACTTGTGGATCTTTGGAGGACTGATCCATTTGTATTCAGGATCGCCATATACTTGGCGCCTCTTAGTTGAAAAATGTATCGTCTGTAGCTATTTAACTGGCCGCCAAATTCTGAGTATCCCGAGTCATCGATTTCGCCAAATTGTTGATCCATGAAAACCTCATAAACACCGAAGCCAACCTTCTTTCTTTGATCGGAAGCATTGAGGAGACGTACATAATACAGTCCATCTGCATCAGCGAGGTAATCCAAGATGATATCATTGCTTCCGCCTTTATAGTTCCCATATTGATCGTAAAGAGAGATCCCATTTCCTGTATCCGCCATAAAACTGTAATACTTGCCGCTTTGTAATTGAACCTTGTAGTAGGAGCTCTCATGAGCCGGTATCGTATTGCTTGACAACACGTTAATGACAATAGGATAGGCTTGATCATAATCAGAGCCGTCTGCTGAAGCCATCAATGTGCCATCGGAAACCGATGTCCTTACAAAGTAATGATCATCGGAATCAGGCGTGTAACTCATGTTCGAGCGGCCTGTAGCAACTTCTTTTAATTCCGTACCCTTGTAGAGGTAAAGATTATTCACTCCGATCGTAGTATCCACAGCAATTACAATTGTTCGATTCGCTTTAACATCTATAGAATAATAACCTGTGTTGATCTCTTGCGGGCCTGGTGCAATGAAGTATAGCGATGCAAAAACTTTAATGGGACCCTTTGTCCCGACTTGTTGAATACGCACGAAGTATGTTCCGGAGCTTTCCGCCAAGTAAACGATTTTATTATTGGAACTACTCGCCAATACGTCGTTGTTTGCGGACAGGACCGCTAATCCTCCAACTTCATTAGCAATGACACTGAAGGCTTGTCCGGCTAACAGATTAACTTTGTAATAAGCATATGCGTTCACTGGAACGGAAAAGTTAGATTGGTGTATCTTCCCCTCCTCGATCCCTAAGGGGTAGGCATTGGCAAAGTCGGACCCGTCCGCTGAGTTAAGCGTACTACCGCTATTGCCTGAGACACGCAGATAAAACTGATCGCTTAGCGTCGGTATGTATACCAGTTTGGAGTATCCATAGGCTTCATGGGATTTCCCTAGATCGTGATATACATATAAAGCTGTATCGTATCCATTAATAATCGGACTCGTGAATACAACCGTCCGATCCGCTTTCAAGTCTGTTGCATAATAACCCGATTTGACAGGCTGCGGCCCGGGATTGAGATATCCTAGCGCTGACCATACTGTAACTTTTCCAGTCTCGCCGCCTTGCTGAATCCTCACGTAATAAGTCCCGGCGTTTTCCGCCTGGAACATGATCGATTTCGAGGCGCTCTCCGCCAACATGGCTTGATCGCTTGAAAGCACGGCGATACCCACCGGGCTCAGCGCCTTCAGCCCGATCGCTTCTCCCGCCTGCAAGCTGACTTTGTAATAAGCATAGGCATTGGCAGGAATCGAATAGCTGGACTTGTGCACTGCTCTATCCTCGATCCCCAGCAGGTAGGCATTGGCAAAGTCGGACCCGTCCACCGAGGTCATCGTCCGCTCGCTATTAGCTGAAACATTCAAATAATACTGATCGCTTAGCGTCGGTATGTATTCCAGTTTGGAGTAGGGCCCATAGGCTTCAGGGGATTTCCCTAGATCGTGATATACGTATAAAGATGTATTGTACCCGTTAACACTCGGACTCGTGAATACAACCGTCCGATCCGCCTCCAAGTCTGTTGCATAATAACCCGACTTGATCAGCTGCGGTCCGGGATTGAGATATCCTAGCGCTGACCATACCGTAACTTTTCCAGTCTCGCCGCCTTGCTGAATCCTCACGTAATAAGTCCCGACGCTTTCCGCCTGGAACATAATCGATTGCGAGGCACTTTCCGCCAACACGGCTTGATCGCTTGAAAGCACGGCGATGCCCACCGGGCTCAGCGTTTTCAGTCCGATCGCTTCTCCCGCCTGCAAGCTGACTTTGTAATACGCATAGGCATTGGCAGGAATCGAATAGCTGGACTTGTGCACTGCTCTATCCTCGATCCCCAGCAGGTAGGCATTGGCAAAGTCGGACC